>CAZWLA010000043.1:0-11976 GCA_964633845.1 uncultured Arcobacteraceae bacterium
AGTAAAGTATAATTATAATATATGTAATTATGAGTAATATATTAAATATAAAACAAATACTAGATATTGAAGTTGATGCTAGAGATAGTGCAGATGAATTAAGCGAAGACAAATTAGATCCATTAATTGTGGCTAAGAAATATAATGATGAGTATATAGCATTAATATGTGCATTATTTGCATATGGAAATGCAAAGCTTATAGTTAAATTTTTAAGATCATTAGACTTTTCATTAATTGATAGTGATGAAGATACTATAAAAGAAAAATTAAAAGGTAAATATTACCGTTTTCAAAAAGAAGATGATGTAGTAGCTATATTTATCGCACTTAGTAGGTTAAAAAAACAAACTAATTTAAATGAGCTTTTTGTAAAAGAGTACAATAAAGCTAATGATATTGAAAAATCAATATACTATTGCATTAATAAAATATATGAACAATTTGATCATAAATCACAAGGATATAATTTTTTAGTAGGAAATCCAAATTCTAAAAATTCACCATTAAAAAGATGGAATATGTATTTAAGGTGGATGGTACGAAACGACAATCTAGATATGGGATTATGGCAAGGTATTAATAAAAAAGATTTATTATTACCACTAGATACACATACATTTAAAGTATCACAAAAGCTAGGCTTATTATCAAGAAAAACATATGATATGAAAGCTGTTAAATTAATCACTAATAAGTTAAAAGAGTTTGATAGTAATGATCCAATGAAATATGATTTTGCTATATATAGAATAGGGCAAGAAAAAATACTATAGATTAACCTCAATTTAGATACAATCACCCTAAATAAAAAAATTTGAAATTGAAATCATTTCTTCAAGGAACAAAAATGTCAACAAACAATTCATGTAAAAAAATCTTAATCACAACTCCAATCTATTATGTAAATGATGTAGCACATATTGGTCATGCGTATACTACAATCATAGGAGATATGTTAGCTAGATACTCTAGATTAGTAGGTTATGATACTTTCTTTTTAACAGGTACAGATGAACATGGTCAAAAGATTGCTCAAAGTGCAGAATCTAGAGGTAAAACACCAAAAGAATATGCAGATGAGGTAAGTGGTAAATTTAAAACATTATGGGATGATTTTGATATCTCTTACGATAAGTTTATTAGAACAACTGATGAAGACCATAAATCAGGTGTACAAAAAGCATTTAAAAAGATGTTTGACAAAGGTGATATTTATAAAGGACACTACGAAGGTAACTATTGTGTAAGTTGTGAGACATTTTTTACTGATGCACAGCTAAATGAAGATGGTATTGGTTGTCCAGATTGTGGTAAGCCTACAAATGTAGTAAAAGAAGAGAGTTATTTCTTTAGGTTATCAAATTATCAAGATAAGCTTTTAGAATTATATGCAAATAATCCAGAGTTCATATTGCCAAAAGCAAAAGCAAAAGAGATTGTAAATTTTGTATCTGGTGGTTTAAATGATCTTTCTATATCTAGAACATCTTTTGATTGGGGTGTAAAGCTTCCTGATAATATGGATGATGAACATGTAATGTATGTATGGATGGATGCACTAATGAACTATATCACTGCACTTGGATATGGTACAGATGATGCAAATATGGATTTTTGGCCTGGTAAGGTTCATTTAGTAGGAAAAGATATATTAAGATTCCATGCTATTTTTTGGCCAGCATTCTTAATGTCATTAGAATTACCTTTACCAGATCATATCGCAGCTCATGGTTGGTGGACAAGAGATGGCGAAAAGATGTCTAAATCAAAAGGTAATGTTGTAAATCCAAAAGAGATTGCAGATGCTTATGGTTTAGATGCATTTAGATACTTTATGCTTAGAGAGGTTCCATTTGGACAAGATGGAGACTTTTCTCAAAGAGCCTTAATGGATAGAATAAACTCAGATTTAGGAAATGATTTAGGAAATCTTCTAAATAGAATTCAAGGAATGAGTGGTAAATACTTTGATTTTAAAGTTACAAGTAAAGATGTAGCTAAATATCATCAAAAAGAGCTTGATGAGGTAGATGCTATTTTAGAAAATATTGAAGATTATATATTTAATATGCAACTAAATAGATATCTTGAAGATATTTGGAAAGTGTTAACAATTGCAAATAAAGCTATTGGTGATTATGAGCCATGGTCTATGATGAAAGATGGTAAAGAAGAAGAGGCAATGGCATTAGTAGCACTTATTACTAATATCATGGCAAAAGTTTCTATTTTACTTGAGTCTGTTATGCCAGAAAAAATATCTAAAATATCAAGTTCTATTGGTTTTACAGTAGATACAAATTCATATAATGCATTATTGAAAAATAAAGAATTATTAGACGATACAGTTATCACTAAAATTGATGCACTTTTCCCAAGAATTGAAGATGAATTAATAGCAACTGCAGATGTGCAAAAAGCAGAAACAGTTGTTGAGAAGCCGAGAAAAGAATCAGTAAAGAAAGACTCTACTATGGAAGAGGATAATATTATTACAATTGATCAATTTTTTGAAACTACACTACGAATAGGTACAATTGTGGAAGCAGTAGAAGTACCTAAATCAAAGAAACTTTTAAAGTTACAAGTTGATATAGGTGAAGAGCATAATAGACAAATTCTTGCAGGTATTAAAGAATTTTATTCTGCTGAAGACTTAGTTGGTACTCAAGCATGTGTCGTTGCAAATTTAAAGCCAGCGAAACTTATGGGAATGCTGAGTGAGGGAATGCTACTTGCTGCTAAAGATGAAGATGGTTTATGTTTAATTAGACCAGAAAAATCAAAAACTTCAGGTACTAAAATATCATAATTAAGTACTAATGTGCAAATACGAACATTAACAGATATAGTTGAGGGTAAACTACTTAATACTCCATCTATATCTTTTATAACACAAATTAATACAGATCCAACAAAGATACATGATGGTGATCTTTTTATCTCAAATAATATTAATGATATAAAACAAGCTGTTAAAAATGGTGCATTTGCTATTATTTTTGATATAGAAAATATAGATTATAGTTTAATAGATACTGAAATAGCTTGGATTCAAGTAAATGATATTGATTATGCACTACTTAGACTAACAAGACTTTTATTAAGTAATAAAAATATTAAAAGTTTTTATTGTGATGAGATAAGTTTTGATATTTTAAAATCAATAGTCACTAGTAAAAAGAGCATTGAGTTTTTGAGTGGTGATATTTTTATAGATATTAATATTCTCAAAGATATCAATAATGATACTATATTAGTATCATCAAGTAGATTACTTATGAATTCTATCCAGCCATTATCTAAAGAGATTAAAGTTGATAAATATAAGGTTGATAATCTAATAATAAATTCACTATTTAAAACTACATTTTCATATGATGGTATATACTATAATTCCATTAGAGTTCCGTATTTATATATTAATAATTTTATAGCAATTCTAAATTTTATTAATAGTAATGCCTCATTGGACTATGAAATAACAAATATTAAAAATTTAGTACATTTTAGACCTACTTTTATTGATAATGATTATAATATTACTGAGTTTGGAAAATCAAATAGGTTTATTATCACTAGTGATAATAAAAATATATATAATAATGAAATATCATATATAAAAAGTATTTATGGGTTTGCTAAGGTATCCATAGTTAAAGGATTTGATGATGAGACTTTATATGGTACTATAAAAAATAGTGATTTTAATTGTTTATATATTTTTGGAAAATCAAAAGAGCAACTGGAGGCTCTTTTGATTAAAAAACAAGAGGAGCAACTAAAATTATTTTAGTTACTACTTTTATCTTGTTGTTTTCTTTTAGCCTTCATCTTTGCAGAAGCTAGCTTTCTCATGTCTTCAGTAGTGTCAGACTCATCCATAATCTCTAAGCCTAGGATTGTTTCAAGACAGTCTTCTAGTGTTACAATACCTTCTGTTTGATCATATCCATCTGTTACTAATAGCATATGAGCCTTAGATTTAGTAAATGAGTTAAGTGCTTTTGAAACTGGAATATTTTCATTTAAACTATCAATACTTATCATGATTGATTCTATAGTAACATCACTATTTTTAATTGCATGTTTAAATAATTTTTTTGTAAGAATCATACCTACAATATTATCAATATTATGATCATATACTGGTACTCTAGAGAATTTATATGTTCTTGTATCATCTAGTAGGTCTTTGATGATAGTATTTTTATCAACAGCAAACATTACAGATCTTGGAGTTAAAATATCTTTTAACCTTACCTCTTTTAATTTCAGTGTATTTTCAATAATATCTGATTCTAAATCGTTTATAATACCATCTTCTTCACTTAATAGTGCACTTTGTATAAGTTCTTCTCTAGATACAGTGTCACTACCACTATTTTTACTAATCTTTTTTGTAATAAATAGTGTTAAAATAATTACTGGGTAAGTAATAAATATAAAAACATTTATTATTTTTGCTGCTAGTGGAGCTAGTTGTTTCCAGTATACAGCACCTATAGTTTTTGGTATTATTTCTGCAAAGAAAAGAATCATAAATGTTAATGCTATTGAGGCAAACAGTACATAACTACTATCATTATTAAATACTATTTGAGCTTGTACACCAATAGCTGTCGCACCAAGTGTGTTTGCAAATGTATTAAGTATTAAGATAGATGATATAGATTTATCAATGTTTGTCTTAAGTTTTCGTAGAAGTTCACCAGCTTCTTGGTGCTCTTGTTCTAAAACAGAAATATATGATACATTTACTGATAATAGTATAGATTCTAGTATAGAACAAAGAAATGAGATTGATATTACAAGTACAAATAAAAATACTAAATATTCCATAATATTTGCCTGTTTGTTAGATTAAAAAAAAGGGAGTAGGGGTCCAATTAATTATCTCCTAGTTGAATTTTGTAAATTATAACATAGGAAAGTATAAATTATCTAAAATATTGAACCAAACGAACTTAAAACTTTTCCATGTATAGTTAAATCATTTTTATGGATAACTTGATTTGAGTATATTTCATTATCTGAAATAACATCATATTTACCATCTGCTCGATTTTGAATTCTTTTTACAAGTAAGCCATCAGGTGTATAAATAGCATAGATACCATCTCTAGTACAATCTTTTTTTGTATGATCAACAAATATAATATCACCATCATTTAATGTTGGTTCCATAGATTCACCTGTCACATTTATAGCTTCAATATTTTTTATATTTTCTTTTCCACCAAGATTTGCTATAAAAAAGTCTGGTACATCTAATTTTTCAAACTCTTCATAATCTATATCTGAACCAGCACCGGCACTTAGTGCAACACCTGGATAAAACTTAACCCAGTATCTATCAGTACTATCTACTAAAGAACTTGGATCTTGCCCATATAAAAGCCAATTTATTGATATTTTTTTAAGGGCACAAAAATCTAATATTTTATCAAATGGAATTTTATCTCTTTTTTTCATTGTTGCAAAATTAATTTGTGTTAAATCTAAAGCATCTGCTACATCTTTATCATAAACCTTTCCACTTTGACCATCACTACTTAAAATATCTTTTAATTTTTCAATAATTTCATTGACATTTAGCATTTTTAACCTCATTCCTAAAATTATATTACAATTTGACATAAAAATCAATAAGAGGATGACTAAATGACAATAATGATAAAAGAAGTAGGATCACTACTAGTAAAAACTTGTATTAAAATTGATAATATTATATATAAAATTGGTGACACTATTTTATAAATATAAGCCAAATTTTTATAAATTATTTGAGATAAATAATTACTAAAGCAAAATTAATATAAAATACCACTAACTTTATTTGTGATAAACACAAAAAATGGGGTATAAAATGGAAATCAATTTAGTAGCAGAAGCACTGAAGTTTATGGTACTTGGTATGGGAATAGTATTCTTATTCCTTATCATTATGATATTTGCGTTAAAAGCGCAAGCTTATCTAATAAAGAAGTATGTACCAGAAAATGATGATAAAGCATCTAATTCAAATGAGTGGCAACCAGCCAAAAAGTCTAATGACGATATAATTGCAGCAATTACAAGTGCTATTATTCATCACTCAAAATCAAATAAAAAAGGTTAATAATGTCAAAAAAATTTATTGATATAATGGACACTACATTTAGAGACGGATTTCAATCTGTTTTTGGTGGTAGAGTTCTTATGGATGATTTCTTTCCAGCTGTTGAAGCTGCAAGAGAAGCAGGAATAACACACTATGAATTTGGTGGTGGAGCTAGATTCCAATCATTATATTTCTATTTGCAAGAAGATGCATTTAAGATGATGGATAAATTTAGATCTATTGTTGGACCTGATGCAAATTTACAAACTCTTTCAAGAGGTATTAATACTGTAATGCTAGATACTGGTTCAAGAGAATTAGTAGATATGCATGCAAGAATGTTTGCTAAGCATGGTACTACTACTATTAGAAACTTTGATGCACTTAATGATGTTCAAAATCTTGAATATTCTGCTGCTTGTATTAAAAAGCATGGATTAAAGCATGAAGTTGTTGTAACAATGATGGATCTTCCTCCTGGATGTGAAGGTGCTCATGATGTTGCATTCTATGAAAAAACACTAAGAGGTATTTTAGATTCTGGTTTACCATTTGATTCTGTATGTTTTAAAGATGCTAGTGGTACTGCTAATCCAATTAAAATTCATGAAACAATTAAAATGGCTAGAAAACTTCTAGGTAATGGTGTTCATATTAGACTACATACTCATGAGACAGCTGGTGTATCTGTTGCAGCATACTTAGCAGCACTAGAAGCTGGAGCTGATGGTATTGATTTAGCTAACTCACCAGTAAGTGGTGGTACATCACAACCAGATATTTTAACAATGTTACATGCTACAAAAGGTTCAAATTATGATCTTGGTGGATTAGAAATTGACAAAGTATTAAAATACCAAGAGACATTAAAAGACTGTTTGTCTGACTATATGATGCCTCCAGAAGCTACACAAGTTTCTCCACTTATCCCATTCTCACCTATGCCAGGTGGTGCATTAACTGCAAATACTCAAATGATGAGAGATGATAATACTTTAGACAAATTCCCTGAAGTTATTAAAGCGATGCAAGAAGTTGTAGAAAAAGGTGGATACGGTACATCTGTTACTCCAGTATCACAGTTTTATTGGCAACAAGCATATGCAAATGTAATGTTTGGACCATGGAAGCAAATTGCTCCAGGTTATGGAAAAATGGTACTTGGTTACTTTGGTAAAACTCCAGTTGCACCTGATGCAGATGTTGTTAAGCTTGCAAGTGAAAAATTAAAGCTTGAGCCAACTACTGAAAATCCACTTGATATTGCTGATAGAGATGTAACTAAGTCTATATCTGCTTGGAAAGAAAGATTAGAAATTGAAGAGTTAGATGTAAACGATGAAAACATATTCATTGCAGCTGCTTGTCAAGATAAAGGTATTGCATTCTTAAAAGGTGACTCACCACTAAATGTAAGAAAAATTAGTGAAATTGAAGAAAATAATGAATCAGAAGAAGGAAATGAAATGGCAGATGGTAATTATACAGTAGTTGTAGATGGTAAGAAATTTAGTGTACAAGTAGCACAAGGTGATGTTGATATTCAAGTTTCAGCACCAGTAGCAGCTGCTGCACCAGTTGAAACTGCAGCTGCTGCTCCAGCAGCAGGTGGTACTGAAGTTGGTGCTACTGTTAATGGTAATGTTTGGAAAATATTAGTAAATGTAGGCGATAAGGTTGAAAAAGATCAAGTTGTTTCTATTTTAGAAGCTATGAAAATGGAGATTGATGTAGTTGCACCATGTGCTGGTACAATTACAGCAGTTCCAGCTAAGCCAAATGATGCAGTTGAAGAAGGTCAAACTATAGTCGTAATCGGCTAATTAAGGACAAAATAATGAATAAAAAAATAATTTCTTTATTTTTGACTGTATTTTTTACTATATTTAGTGCAAATGCATTTGCTGCATCTGCACCTGCAGGTGAGAATGTAGAGCAAAAAGAATACCAATCAAAAACTTTAACAGAACTAGTAGGTTCATTTTTTGATAGAACAGGAATAAATGCATTAGTTAATCCTAGTGATGATGTAATGACATCAGAAGCACATGCTGAAGATGCTAGACCTATGACAACATTTGAACAAACATGGGGAAGAATCATCATGTTTATAGTTTGTTTTGTATTATTCTATTTAGCTATAGGAAAAGGTTTTGAGCCATTACTGCTTCTACCAATTGCATTTGGTGGACTATTAGCCAATATACCATTAGCTGGTATTGGTGGTGAAGACGGTATGCTTGGTATTATTTATAATATGGGTATTGCAAATGGATTTTTCCCACTTCTAATTTTTATGGGAGTAGGAGCTATGACTGATTTTGGTCCACTTCTTGCAAATCCTAAAACTGCAATCTTAGGTGGTGCAGCACAATTTGGTATCTTTGGATCTCTAGTTGGTGCTACTGCTTTAGGATTCAGTCTTCAAGATGCTAGTGCTATTTCTATTATTGGTGGTGCAGATGGTCCTACGTCGATATTTATTGCTAATGCCTTAGCTCCACATTTATTAGGGGCAATTGCAGTTGCTGCATATTCATATATGGCACTTGTACCTGTAATTCAACCTCCAATTATGAAGGCCCTTACAACAGAAGCAGAGAGAAAGATCAAAATGCCAAGTTTAAGAAAAGTACATAAGTTAGAAAAACTTTTCTTGCCAATATTAATTTTAATGATGGCTATTTTAATTCTTCCAGAATCAACTCCACTTATTGGAGCATTTGCATTAGGTAACTTTGCAAAACAATCTGGTGTAGTTGATAGACTAAGTGATACTATGGAAAATGCACTTATTAATATTGTAACTATTTTCCTAGGACTGGGTGTAGGTTCTAAACTTGCAGCTGATAAATTCTTAGTAGTTGATACTATGAAAATTATGATAATTGGTCTTATTGCATTTGCTGTAGGTACTGCTGCTGGTATTATTATGGCTAAAATTGTTAATAAGTTTAGTTCAAAAGAAAATCAAATCAATCCACTTATTGGAGCAGCTGGAGTATCAGCCGTGCCAATGGCAGCAAGAGTTGTAAGTAAAGTTGGACAAGAAGCTGATAGATCAAATGTATTACTAATGAATGCAATGGGTCCAAATGTTGCAGGTGTAATTGGTTCAGCCGTTGCAGCTGGTGTATTATTATCAATCTTTTAATTAGAAAACTAGGAAAAAATAAAAATGTCAGATATTAAAAATTCAATCGATTTAGAAAATATAGGTACTATATATAGAAACCTAGACCTTGATACATTGATTGATCATGCAGTTGAAAATGAAGGGGCAAGAATCTCTTCAGCTGGTGCTCTTATGATTGATACAGGAATCTTTACAGGTAGAAGTCCAAAAGATAAATACTTTGTAAATGCAGATCCATCAAATAAATATATTGCTTGGGGTGATGTAAATGCACCTATCACTAAAGATATATATTCATCACTTTTAGCTAATTCTAAAAAGCAGTTAAGTGGAAAAGACTTATATGTTACAGATTTATATTGTGGTGCAAGTTCTGATAGTAGAAAGTCTGTAAGATTTATTACAGAAATTGCATGGCAAGCACATTTTGTAAAAAATATGTTTATTGTTCCACCTGCTGAAGATTTAGAAAACTTTAAACCAGAGTTTACAGTATATAATTCTTGTAAGACTACAAACAAAAACTGGAAAGAGCAAAATCTTAATTCTGAAGTTTATGTAGCATTTGATGTAGAGGCAAATGAAGCTGTAATTGGTGGTACTTGGTATGCTGGAGAGATGAAAAAAGGTATCTTCTCTATGATGAACTATTGGCTTCCACTTGAAGGTAAGATGGCTATGCATTGTTCTGCTAATGTAGGTAAAGATGGTGATGTTGCATTATTCTTTGGTCTTTCTGGTACAGGTAAGACAACACTTTCTACAGATGCTGCTAGAGCACTTATTGGAGATGATGAGCATGGTTGGGATAACAATGGTGTATTCAACTTTGAAGGTGGTTGTTATGCTAAGGTTATTGATCTTGACCCATCTAGTGAGCCTGAAATATTTGCAGCTATTAAAAAAGGTGCAATATTAGAAAATGTTGTAGCTGATGAAGATGGTAATGTCGACTTTACAGATAGTTCTAAAACTCAAAATACAAGAGTTTCTTATCCTATTAACCATATTGAAAATATTCAAGAGGGAAGCCAAGCTGGACACCCTACAAATATTATCTTCTTAAGTGCAGATGCATTTGGTATTTTACCTCCAGTATCTAAGCTTACTAAAGAGCAAGCTATGTATTATTTTCTTAGTGGATATACAGCAAAAGTTGCTGGTACTGAAAGAGGTGTTACAGAGCCTACAGCTACATTTAGTGCTTGTTTTGGTGAAGCATTTTTACCACTTCATCCAACTGATTATGCAAAATTACTTGGTGAGAAGATTGATGAGCACAATGTAAATGTATATCTTGTAAATACAGGATGGACTGGCGGTGCTTACGGTACTGGAAAAAGAATGAGTATTAAAGATACAAGAGCTTGTATCAACTCTATCCTTGATGGTTCAATTTTAGAATCTGAATTTGAAACTACTAGAACATTTGGTTTTCATGTACCAAAAACTTTAGGTTCAATAGATGCTAAGGTATTAAATCCAAGAGAAGCATGGAAAGATAAAGATCAATTTGATAAAAAAAGAGATGAATTAGCTGCTATGTTTGTTGAGAACTTTAAAAAGTACTTAACAGATGATAGTGATTTTGATTTCACAGCTGCAGGCCCAGCTCTTTAGATATTATTTTATTATAAGGATAAAAGGGGTTCTTTATGGGCCCCTTTTTTAATGGAAGAAATTATGAAAATTACAATATTGTTAGAAGATATAAAAGAAAACTGTAGTGAAATAACATATTTATGTGCTAGGCATATATTAGAAAAATTAGAAGATATTAAAAAAGATGATATTTCACAAGATAGATTAATTGAAATATTTTCAGATTATCAAAACTTTACTATATATTTAAATGATTATGCTGGCGTGATTTATAGAAGATATACTTCATCTGTAGATGAAATTTATGTAGAATTATGTAAGTATATTGATATTGAATGGGATAACGAAAATTTATTTAACCATAGGGTGTCAAAAATAGGAAAAATTGATCTTCGAACAATATTATCTCTAGATAATGATCTAAAGCTAGATGTAATTGAGAAGTATCAAAGACAAATTGATATAATCGTAAGATCAAAATTTTATAACGAACATCCTAATAGACAACAAGAGGTACTTAAAATAAAAAATTCTTTAATATAAATATTAATTATATACAGAAGCTTATTTTATTTTAACACATCTTACAAAAAATTTATCATTCATATTTCTTCTATATAAGCTTCCTGTCTTAAATGTAATTGTATATGCGTCATTGCTTGTACCTCTAGAAAAAAGTTTACTTGACCAATAAGTATCAGGAGTGATATTTTTAAATTCTGAATATATTGTAGGATTATATTTTTTTGTATCGACAATTGTAAATAATTGTTTTAAATTAGGAAGTTGCCAACCTTTTATGTTATCTAGTTCTAAATTTTTACAATAAGAAGCCGCCTCTTCAAAATCTCTCTTTATGGTTTTTACTTCTTTTGTATCTTGCCATAAAAAATTTGTTTTACTATCTTGAATTATATTTTTACTTTGATTAATAAAGTCTCCATTTGCAGAGATTACAAATAGTGTACAAAATAGTACTATTGATTTTTTCATTGTTGACCTTTGTGTATTATAAATACTTTTTATATTAGATTATAAAATGGTAGCATTATTTTATAATAATGTAAAGGTGATGCCATTACCTACTCTTCATAGTAGGTACCATTCACCTCCCTTATAATACCTAGTCTTG
>CAZWLA010000044.1:0-11801 GCA_964633845.1 uncultured Arcobacteraceae bacterium
TTGTAGTTGCAGATTGTAACCCCTTGATACCATTGAGCAACTACATCCCCTGTTTATCTATATCTTTTACCTTTTAAATCGTAAACTAACTAAATATAATACTGGGATTATAATAAGTGTTAATATTGCAGAGCTAACAATCCCTCCAATCATCGGTGCCGCAATTCTTTGCATCACTTCACTTCCAACACCATCAATATACATAATGGGAACCAATCCACCAATAATGGCAAAAACTGTCATAAGTTTTGGTCTTAACCTAAGTGCCGCACCTTCAAAGATTGCTGTTTTAAAATCATCAAATTTTAGTATATCTTTTATCTGTTCTTTTTTCTTTTTTATTGCTTCTTCTAAATATATAATCATAACAATTGCCGTTTCTGCTGCCACTCCTAATAGTGCTAAGAATCCTACTATTACAGCTACAGAAAGATTAAACCCTAAATAATCAATATATACAAGCCCTCCAAATAAAGCAAATGGCAAGGTTGAAAAAACAATAACTGTATTCAACATATCTTTTAATGCCATATAAATTAGTATAAATATAATGATTACAGTTGCGGGAATAATATACTGTAACTTATCCATCGCTGCTTGTAAATACTGACTTTGTCCAGACCATTCATAATAATATCCATCTGGTAATTGAATCTCATCTAGTACTTTTTGAGCAATGATTTGATATTCATCAGGGCTTATTGATTGTTTTGGTGTGATATATACAAAAGATACCTTCATACCTTTTTCACTTTTAATCACACTTGCACCCTCCTTGAAGCTAAAAGTAGCAAAAGTTGATAATGGTTGCATGCCAAGTTTTGTTTTAATATGTATATTAGCAATCGACTCCAAAGAATCTCTATTTGTATTTTTTAATCGTAAAGATATTGGGTATCGCTCAAGATCTTGTACCATTGTAGATACTTTATTTCCACCTACTCCTAAACTCACTGCATCAAGGATTTGATTTTTATTTATACTATATCTACTCAACAACTCTTGATTAATATTTATATTTATATAGTATCCGCTATTAGACTTATCTGCTGAAATAGAAAGTGACTCATTTAGTTTCTTTAGTTTTTGTTCTATTTGACTACTAATCTCTTCTAGTTTTGTATTATCATTACCATATAGTTTTAGTCCTAATGGGGTTCTAATACCCGTAAGAAGCATATCTATTCTACCCCTAATTGGATATGTCCAAGAGTTAATTAATCCTGGTATTTGCAGTTGCTTATCCATCATCATCATTAATCTATCATAAGTCATACCTTCTCTCCATTGAGATTCAGGTTTAAATTGAATAATTGTTTCAATCATAGCAAGTGGTGCTGGATCTGTTGCAGTATCTGCGCGACCAGCTTTTCCAAAAACTGTATCTACTTCAGGAAAAATTTTTATAATCTTATCTGTTTTTTGAGTTAACTCTTTTGCTAAATCAACCCCTATACCATATGGTGTTACTGGCATATACATAAATGTTTGTTCATTTAACATCGGCATAAATTCCCATTTTTGTGCTTTGTATAATGGATATACAAAATACAGTGAGCCAAATATTAATGCAATTACTAAATATCGTAATTTTAATGATAGTTTTAATATTGGTGCATAGAAAAATAGGAAAAATCTATTTACTGGATTTTTCTCTTCGTCATGAATTTTACCACGTATAAAAAATATCATTAAAAGAGGTACAACTGTAATTGATAAAATTGCTCCTACCATCATTGCAAAAGTTTTTGTATAAGCTAATGGTGTAAATAGTCTACCTTCTTGCTCTGTTAAAGCAAAAATAGGTAAAAATGAAACTACTATTAAAAGTAAGGCAAAAAATATTGGTGTTCCCACTTGCTTTGATGATTTGATAATAGCTTCAACTCTTTGTTTATTTGTAGGATTATCTAATTTTGACAGATATTTATGGGCATTTTCTATCATAACAATTGTAGCATCTACCATAGCACCAATTGCAATTGCAATACCACCTAAACTCATGATATTTGATCCAATACCAAATATTTTCATAAATAAAAATGTAAATGCAACTGTTAAAGGAAGTATAATAACTATAATAAGACCACTTCTAATATGGAATAAAAATACTATTGACACCATAATCACTATCAAAGACTCTTCTATTAGTGTTGTTTTTAGGGTATCTATTGCTTTATCTATAAGATCTGTTCTATCATAAGCTGTAATGATTTCTACATCTTTAGTTTGTAGTGTTTTAATCTTTTCTTTTACTTTTTGGATTACCTCATAAGGATTTTCACCAAATCGTACTACTACTATACCTGCAACAGTTTCACCTTTACCATTATAGTCTGCCATACCACGTCTAGGACTAGGTACAACATTTAACTCACCTAAATCACTTAGCTTCAAAGGGATACCATTTATACTTTTTAAAACTATACTTTCAATATCCTCTTCATCTTTTAAATATCCTTTAGCTTCAATTATTTTTTCATAACCATTATCTAAAATGATACGACCACCTGCATCATTATTATTTCTTTTTAGTGCTTTACTAACATCTTCTAATGATATTTGATATTGAACTAACTTACTTTGGTCGAGTGTCAGTTCATAGTTTTTTACAAAACCACCAACAGCTGCAACTTCACTAACTCCATCAACACCTAATAATCCATACTTTAAGTAATAATCTTGATAGGTTCTAAGTTCATCTAGTGATTTAGTATCAGATTTTAATACATACTGAAATGCCCAACCAACGCCAGTTGCATCTGGACCAATTGATACTTGGGCTTCTTTAGGAAGCGTTGGTGCAATTTGAGATAATTGCTCTAGTATTCTATTTCTTGCATCATATAGATCACTATTCTCTTTGAAAACCACATATATAAGAGCATTTTCAAAGCTACTCATTGCCCTTACAGTTTCAATATTAGGTAAGCTCATAAGATTTGAAATAAGAGGATAACTTACCTGATCTTCAATGATTTGAGGTGATTGTCCTGGATATTTAACTTGTAAAATTACTTGCGGAGGTGATAAGTCAGGTAATGCATCCAATGAAGTATTTTTTATTGCCCAAATACTTGCTCCAATTCCAATAACAATAGTCGCAAGTATTAAAAAGATATTTCTAGTACTAAAATCAATAATTTTACTTACCATGATATTCTACCAATCATCATCACTATAAAGACCATTTGTCACTGAATCACTATCAAGTAAGAATAATGCATTCATTACTACTTCATCACCCACTTCTAAACCTTCAGTTATGTGATATAAGTTTCCAATTCTTATGGCTTTCACTTCACTTGGTTCATACGTTTTTCCAGATTTAAAAAATACATACTGCTTACCATCTCTTCTAACTATAGTTCCTTTTGGTAAAGTAAGAATATTTTGTTTATCTTCATAAAATCTAGTATTTACAAACATGTTTGGATAAAGAGATAGATCTTTATTATCAACAATAACACGTACATCGATCGTCTGATCTTTCTCATTTAATTTAGGATAAATAAAATCAACTTTTCCATTCAGTTTTTTGGCTAAACCATCAATACTAATACCTACATCCATATTGTTTTTTATAAATGACAAATCTTTTTGATATACCTTTGCAATAACCCAAACTTTTTCTAAATTTGTTATAGTAAATGCTTTTTTACCAGCTTTTAAAAAGCTTCCAGTATTTACATTTTTTTGTGTGATATAGCCATCATATTTACTATAGATTAATACTTCATCATTTGCATAATCTTGAGGATTTATATCATAAAGTTTGACTTTCGTCTTTATGGCATTATAGATCTGTTGTGAATTATCTTTGACTAAAGAAAGTTCATCAAAGATATTGTAAATCTCTTTTGAATATACTTGAAAAAGCTTATCACCTTTACTTACTTTTTGATAAGTCTTGGTTTTAAAAAGGTCTGTAATATATCCATCAAAACGTAAATTTACATCATAAACTAGATTTTCATCTACTTTTACTTTTCCATAGAAAGTTTTTGATTTAGAAATATCTTGCAAAGTTGCTTTTGTAGTTTTAATATTAAACTCTTGCTCAATACTAAAACCAAATGCAAAACTTAGACAAGCCATTATAGAAACTAGGATTTTAAACATCATTTCCCCTTAAATATGATAACTCTATATTAGAGATATATATTTTCTCTTCATAATCTAACAACTGTATCTGACTACTTAAAAGTTTATTTTGTAATTTATAAACTTTCGTGATATTAGATACCTTGTTGTTTTTTGATACTACACTTATTTGATTTTTTATATTTTTCATTAAGCTCTTCAGTAAATTTAAAGAGCTTTTTGCAATCTTTTTATTAGATTTTTGAGTGATGATATTTTCCTCTAATTCATCTATAATAGACTCTTTATGAGATAATGATTTTTCAATAATATGATGTTTACTTTTGATATTATTTTGCTCTTTACCATATATCGTCAGTGGTATTTTTAAAGCAATATTTACATAATCATCTCTACCATCTCTTTGGAAGTATCCACCACTTACAGTATAGTTTGGAGTCTCTTTTTCTATCTCTAGCTGTTTTTCTAATTTAGATACAGCTAAATCAATATTTGCTATCTCTTCTAGTGGATGGATATTAAAAGAAAACTTTGGGAACAAACCATTAAGACTATTATTTTCAATCATTTGCAATGTAGAAACCTTTTGAAGATTTGCCATAAGAGTAGTTTGTTTATTTTTAATACTTTTTAATTTTATAGAAAGTTTATCAATTGTGATTTTATTTTCCAAAATTTTTTCTAATGTTGCTAGTTCCGTACTATTAGCATAGTATTTATTGATTGACTGAATATTCTTAATCATTTTATTAATATAAAGAGTTACTTTATCTAGTTTTTCAAACTGAAAATATATTTTATAGATCTCTTTTGTTATTACACTTTTTTTATCTATTAGTATTTGCTCCAATCTAGACTTTTGTAATTTTTCTATTTTTTCTTTTAGATTTAGTTTTGAGTCTTGCTCAATTTCTTGAGAGATAGAGATATAGTTTGTTTGCATTGCTTCTAAATCTCTTTTTGTAGGATATTCTAAGTTGATATCATTAAATCCAAAAGATAAAACAGGATTTTTTAATAGCTTACTATTTGCAATAGCATATTTTTTAGCGCCTATTTGACTTTGAAGTTTTTTAATTTCAGGATTGTTTTTATACGTATAATCAACAACAGTTCGAGCATCTAGTGCAAAAACTGTTGTTGCAAATAGTAATGTGAATAAAGGTATAGCCTTCATAGACTATTTACCTCCTCCACATCTTCCAGATCCACATCTACCTGCAGCACATTTCATACCACCGCTAGATTGTCCAAGGTTTACACTACCTCTATGTCTGTACTTCTTACCTTTGATTTTAAACATAATATGATACTGCCATGTTCCACCCATTGAGAAGTTGATCATAGTATCATACTTATCACCATTTAATTTTCCATCATCAATAAACTCCATATAAGGCATACCAGGCATCTCAGGCATAAAGAATTTTGCTCTTACTTTTGCATTTGTAATAGCTTGACCATCTTTATTTAATTTGATTGTAATATCATTAGCACCCTCAACTAATGTTTTTGCAGAACTTACTTCAACAGTAACTCCTTTAGTTATACCCTTTTCATAAAATCCTGATGCAAGCATTAAACTTGCAGATAAAAGAACTAAACCAATAATTTTTTTCATTTTTTCCTCCATAAGAAAATAAATTTAAAAAATTATATTGATTTAATGTGTAGCCAATGTGTAGTGTGAAAATTATTGGAATCTTTGAAGAATAATCTCAGCAACTCTAAATGAATTAGCATATATAGTCCATGTAAATGGTACGCTACCACCTGTTGGCATAAAACTACCATCAGTGATATAAAGATTTTCTACTTCATGTGACTTACAATTTTTATCTAATACAGAAGAAGAAGGATTATTTCCAAATCTACATCCACCAGCTTGAAGATTTTGTGGTGGATATGGAGACACTTCGCCTTCTATGTTTTTAAGCCCCATCTGTTCAAATAATACTTTCGCTTTTGTATTTAACTCTTTAGCAATTGTTAGATCATGACTATGAGCATTTATTCTTATCTTGGCTACATTGATGCCATATTTATCTTTATTCTGAGTATCTATATTTACAAAACAATTATCATGAGGCAACCAATCACAAAAAATCTCATACTTAAATCGTTTGGTTTTTCTAAACTTTTTAAAAAGCCTCTCTTGTAAGGCTTCACCTATGAGCAGTTTACCATTATCCCATTTCAAAATATTTGCTTTTTTAATGGGATTGGCATGTTCAAATAAAATGTCTATTATCCCACCTTTTTGTTTTTTACCATTAATATCTATTTCATAAAACTCTGTAATAGTCCTATTTATAAATAGTCCATCAAAACTTTTATCATCGTAGTTTAATTCACCATACCCATTTCCTCCAGCAGAAAATATAAAATTTTTACCAACTTGTCCATTATTATTTGAAAGACCATTAGGAAATAATTTACTTTTTGAGTTTAGCAATAATCTACAAGTTTCAATTGCTTGAGCAGCCACAACAAAAATATCTGCTTCAATATAATTTGATCTTTTTAAACTATCAAAATAATGTGCTTTTACTATTTTCTTATCTATTGTTTCTAGTCTATAAACAAAAGCATCAGTAATTATTTCACAATTATTAGTTTTTTTGGCATCTTCTAAAAGAGCAGCTCTTGAACTACCTTTAGCATCTGTACTACATCCATAACTACCACAAAAACTTGAATATGAACAAGAATTTCTATTATTAAAAGGTGAGGATAGAATAGCTCGAGGTGTTTTTATACATTTATATCTTAAACTCTTAGAAGCCTTATCTACTTTTTCTGTAAGTGGATGTTCATGTAATGGTTTAAAAGGTAAATTTTCACCTGATACACCTACTACTTCTGATACTTTTTTATAGTAAGGTTTAAGTTCTTTTAAACCAATTGGCCAATCTTGAATATTTGCACCTTCAATTGAACCATATTTTGTTTTCAATTGGAAGTCATCATGACTTAGTTTATGAAAATAACCTGCCATAAAATTAGATGAACCACCTACTATATTACCATTACTAAAATCCCATCCAGAATCCTTGGTTGTAAAAGATTTATAACCATTATCATATTTTTCTTCTAAAGTATGAAACTGTTCATCCAATGGTGGTGTATATATTGATCGTCTACAATTTGCTATTTCATCTTTTGAAAAATCTTCTGTTTTATAGTATTTACCCTTTTCAAGTACAGCTACTTTATACCCTGCTTTTGATAATGTATAGGCAACCGGTCCAGCTCCAGCTCCGCTTCCAACTATACAAATATCATATTTCATAGTTTTTTTCCATATATTTTTATTGGTCTTGGATTACCACTTTTATGATTAATCATATTCCAACCAATTGATTTAGTATTGCCACCATAAATAGGATCAGAATATAAACCCTCTAATGCATAGTTTAATAAATAGGATAACCATCTTTCTCCCCATGAGGTTACCAATATCTCATCTATATTTTTGATATAAATTTCATCTTCTTGTATCCATCTTGCACCATTTAAAATAAACTCTAAATCGCGTCTAGGGAAATATTTACTTCGAGATACTGAAAATAGATATTTCGTTGGATTATATTGTTGAAGATTATATTTAACAGATGATGGAAAGATAATATAATAAACATCTTTTATAACTTTCCATTCATTTGTTTCAAAAGTAATACTTCTGATTTTATTAGCATTTAACACAGTACCAGTAAAAAGTAAGCTACTAATTATAAAACTTCTTCTATTCATAACTCTATACTACTATAAATAGTTTTATTTTACAAGTATCATCTATTTGTAACTATTAGAACTAGTATCTTGTTATACCACCAATTGTTATTGTTAGTACACCTATAATTAAGCCAAAGGTTGGAGATAAATTAAAAGTGGAACTAATTGAAATAATTTATGGGTATAGATTTAGGAGTAAATAATTTGTATTTAGTTTGTGTATTATTTTTTACTACTATAGTAAATTTGGGGGGGCAGGAAGAACAGTACAATTCAGGCTTAAATTTAGCAACAGTAGTTGCAAGTATTTATATATACTTATCCTCAATTATCCCACTGAAATAATATGTAGCTCCTCCAAGTACTAACCCAACAGCTATCTCTATTGGTTGAGAATAGTTAGCTTTATCCATAAAAAACATGAATACCGCAAAGGATAATACAAATCTAATTAAATACATTACAAATATTTACAGACCTCTTAAAACTATTCCTAAATACACTGCGATAATTCCAAGTGTGATATTAATAGGGATTAAGTATCCAGATATTGGAAGAAGTTGCTTTTTACATTCAAGCAGGTTTCCTTCATTAAATAATACTTGTGCTTTATTTCTTTTTTTTACTATAGAGATAAACACCAATGCCATCACAACATAAATTAACTCTTTTGAATGCGATACAGCTGAGAGTTCCCCAGTATTAAGTCCAAATCCTATACTCATAGCTACTGCTGTAAGTATAATTACAATTAAAGCTATAGAAACTATTTTAAAAAACCTTCGTAACATCTCTAGTGTTACTTCTAATTTTATTTTTGGTTGATCAATAATATGAGTAGCATAATGTACAGCAAATCTAATTGCTATCATTCCACCAACCCATACTACTGCTGATAGTACGTGTAAAAACACTATTAAGTGCATATTTGAAGCTAACATATTAAATCCTTATAAATTATCTTTAGCAAATTGAAGTGCTGCTATTTTTGCATCTTCTATTTTAGATACATCTTTACCACCTGCTTGTGCGAAGTCTGGTCTTCCACCACCACCACCTTTTACAATAGGAGCAATATTTTTAATCCAATCTCCAGCTTTGATATTAGCATCTTTTATACCAGATACCATCATCACTTTGTCACCTTTAGCTTGAAGTAAGAAAATAGCTACATTATCATTTGCATTTTTCATATCATCTACAAGCTTTTTAAGATCACCATTTTGCACTACATCAACTATAACTTTAACACCATTTATTTCACATTCATTTAAAGGAGTTGCTACAGAACTTTGTGCAGCTTCAAGTTCTACTTTTAGTTGCTTGATTTGATCTTTTAATTTTGATACACCAAGTACTACATCTTGATTTTTTACAGCTGCTTGAGCATCATTTAATTTACTCATAAATGATTTAGCGTAAACAATAGCTGCTTTTCCACATACTGCTTCAATTCTTCGCACACCTGCTGAAACTCCACTTTCTTTTGTGATATAAAAGCTTCCAATTTGTGCAGTATTTTTTACATGTGTACCGCCACAAAACTCTACACTAGCATCTTTGAAGTCAACAACTCTTACTGTATCTCCATACTTTTCACCAAACATAGCTATAGCACCTCTAGTTTTTGCTTCTTCTATATTTAACTCTTCTATATTTGATTTAATAGCATTTTCAATCATTGTATTTACCAGTGATTCCACTTTGTCTAACTGATCTTGTGTCATTGATTTAGCATATGTAAAATCAAATCTTAGTCTAGATGCATCATTTAAAGATCCAGCTTGAGAAACAGTATCTCCAAGTACTTCTCTTAAAGCACTTTGTAAAAGATGTGTCGCACTATGATGTTTTTCAATCTCTGATCTTTGTTGCACAACAGCATCTACGCTATCACCTACATTTAGCTCACCATTTTCCATAGTTACTTTTGAAAAGTTTAAATCAAAATACTTAGATGTTTCAATTACAATTGCAGTAGAATTATCATTTGATATTATACCACTATCTCCAGTTTGCCCACCAGATGTAGCATAAAATGGTGTCTTATCAAGCATAACCCAACCAGACGTTTCTAAACTATTTACTTGTTTAAAATCATCATCTAAAAGTGCAACAATTTTACTATTAAATGATGTGTTTTCATATCCTACAAATTTATTTTTCCCAATAGTTTCCAAAATAGCTTTAAAGTCACCATCTTTAGCAGCATCTCCACTACCTTTCCAGGCTGCTTTTGCTTTTGTCTTTTGCTCATCCATACAAGCATCAAATTTAGCATTATCAACTTCTAGATTTTTCTCTCTTAGCATATCTTCTGTAAGGTCTAAAGGGAATCCAAATGTATCATAAAGTTTAAATGCAATCTCTCCAGAAAATTTATCTTTTGTATTTTCAAGCTCTTGCTCAAATAGTGCCATACCTTTTTCTATAGTTTTAAAGAATCTTTCCTCTTCTAAAGTTAATTGCTCTTTAATATAGTCTTTTTTCTCATTTAAGAAGCCATAATGATCACCCATAATCTCACATAAAGTATCTACTACTTGAGCCATATATGGCTTTCTAAATCCTAATAAATATCCATGTCTTACAGCTCGTCTAAGGATTCTTCTCATTACATATCCACGACCAACTTTATCAAATAGTATCCCATCACAAAGCATAAATGATACTGCTCTAATATGATCAGATATTACCCTATAGCTTCCTATAGTATCTTTTGTTGAATCTTGTGACATTGATTCAAGTTTTTGTATCAATGGCTTAAACTGCGAAGAGTCAAAGTTATTTAAAACACCCTCTTTAATAGCAGTAACTCTTTCAAGTCCCATACCAGTATCAATAGATGGCTTAGGAAGTGGTAGCATTGTTCCATCTTCTTGTCTATCATATTGCATAAATACAAGGTTCCAGATCTCTAAAAATCTATCTCCCTCTCCACCCATTTTGTCTTCAGGACCATTAAAGTGTTCTTCACCTTGATCATAAAATATCTCACTACAAGGTCCACATGCACCCGTATCTCCCATAGACCAAAAGTTATCAGCATCACCAAATCTCATAATTCTATCTTCATCTACAATCTGCTTCCACATATCATATGCTTCATCATCGCTATCATGTACAGTTACCCATAATTTTTCTACTGGTAATTCTAAGTTTTTTGTCACAAATTCCCAAGCATGATTAATAGCATCTTGCTTAAAATAATCACCAAATGAAAAGTTTCCAAGCATCTCAAAAAGTGTATGGTGTCTAGCTGTATAACCTACATTTTCAAGGTCATTATGCTTACCACCAGCTCTTAAACACAACTGGCAAGATGTTGCTGTTGGATTAGCAGGCGTTGGAATAACACCTGTAAATATATCTTTAAACTGCACCATACCAGCATTTACAAACATCAAAGTTGGATCATCAGGCACTAGAGGCATTGAACTTACTACATCGTGACCTTTTGCTTTAAAATATTCTAAAAATTCTTTTCTTATATCCATTTTCTTTTCCTACTGTCTTCGTATATTTTCGATATTTTATCTAAAATAATAAAAATATCTACTTTATTTCTTTTTTCCACGATTTAATCTTCGTATTGACAATTTTGTCCAAATTCTATTAGCTAATGCTATATCATTATCCGATAGTCCAAAATTTTCTTTTAATATTATTTTATTTGTAATTTCTAATATTTCAGCAATATCTTTTTTATCTCTAATCATTTTATCAATAATTGGAAGTAAGTCAATATTGTTTTCATGATAAGGTAATAGTATATCTTCAACCTCACTTGGCATTAGCTCTAATACTCCACCACCATGACTTCTTCCACATATTTCTGAAAATGCTAAAGAGATTGAATTATAATAACTAGCTGTTAGTACTTTTAAATTGACATTTGTTTTAGTAGTTATATAATGGCCTGATTTGTCAAGACAACTTTTCATAAAATTTATTTCCCTCAT
>CAZWLA010000045.1:0-11283 GCA_964633845.1 uncultured Arcobacteraceae bacterium
ATACCACTAGCTACAAATGTAGCAGTGGTAAGAACTATTACTAAAAGTACAAGCATAATATCTATAAATGGTACAACATTCATAGAGTCAAATTTTTTAATTTGCACTTTGTCCCTTTTGTTCTATCTCCCAAAGTGCAACTAAAACTTCTATTTTCCTTGATAGATGATTATAAAATATCATAGATGGTATAGCAACTACAAGTCCCATTGCTGTAGCTTTTAGAGCTAGAGCCAAAGAACTCATAATAATCTTTACATCTATTTGAGCTGTTTGACCCATAGTATAAAATGTAATTATAATACCAAACACAGTCCCAAGAAGTCCAATATATGGTGCATTTGACCCAAATGAAGAGATGATTGATATATTATTTGTAAGATCAATCTCTAATTTTTCTTTATATTTATATTTTTTTACATCAATTCTTTTAAAAAATATAAGTCTTTCAAAATAAAACCATAAAGCTAAAAAGCTCATCAAAGCTAAAATACCTAATATTCCATAATCAACAGTATCCTTTAAAATATCTATATTCATATATGCTTACCTTATTTTTAATATTATTGTATCTAATTTTATGTAAGTTTCTTTATATAAAAAAAGGGCAAAGATATAATCTCTGCCCTTTTTTAAATTTATATAAATAATTAAATATTAGAATTTATATTTTAAATTAGCATAAAGGTATCTACCTGGTTCATTCATTGACATAACCTCTGAAGTTGTTGTATCACCTAAGAGTGTTAAGTCTTTATATGTATTTGATACAGCATAAGTTTTATCAAATAGATTATCTACACCAAGAGTTAAAGAGAAGTCTTTATTTAATTTTGTTTGTCCTTTTAGATTAACAATATTGTATCCATCAATTGTTTGTTCACCATTGTCACTATCATAACTATCCCAATCAGCAGAAGAAACAAGCTCAATAGAAGCATTTGTATTATCATCATAGTCATAAATCAATCCAATAGTGCTTTGAAGAGGAGCAATATCAGCTAAGTCTCTATCTGTACCACTACCAGTTAGTAAAGTATCTTTTTTACCTTTTTTATAAGCTAATGCAATCTCAAGTGTAACTTCATCATTTACATAGTAATCTGCATTTAGTTCAGCTCCATAAATAGTGGCATCAATATTTTCAAAATTATTAGTATTTGCTACTACTACTTTAGTATTAAAATATATATAATTCTTTAATTTACTGTAAAAAGTTTTTAATTTAACCATACCCATCTCATAATCCTTTTGTACACCTAAATCAATCTCATTATTTTGAGTTTGATTTAATGTATCAGTACCCTGAGATGTACCTGTTTTATTAATTACATACAGTTCTCTTGCATCTGGAACCCTATATGATCTCCCAACTCCAATAAAGTACTTTGTAGACTCATCAACATTATATGTAGCAAATATATTTGCACTTAATGAATTAAAGCTTCTATCACTATCCGTAGATATTTTAGAATTTTGTACGTCTATATCAGTTTTATCATATCTAGCACCAAATTCTACATCTGTTGTTCCAATAGTTTTTGTAGATGTTATAAAGATAGCATTATTTTGAGTATCTACATCATCTATACTTTTAAACATTGCATTTGGAAGAGCACCACTTTTACTATACTGTCCATCCCAATTTCTTTTACTAGTATCTAGTCCATAAGTAATCTCTTGATTTTTATAGTCAAATGTATTTAATACCTTAAATCCATCTACATCTGTTGTTAAATGATTTGTCATTTCAGTTGTAGCACCATTAACTCTGTACATTGTACTCATAGGATGATCAACTTCACTATGATATGCTCTTACCTCTAATTTTTTAGAATATTTATTTAAATCTCTTAAAGTATAGTTAAAGTTTAAAATATCACTATCATCATAAACAGCATCCATAGATGTACTTGGATAAAGTACATTATCACTTTCATTTCTTGTATAGCTTAATTCTATATCACTTTTATCATCAAGTTTTACAACTGTCTTTGCCATCATTGATTGTTTTTCAAAAGCATCCATATCTTCATATGCAGGTGCTAACTTATTTGTTGGTGCTTTATCTTCTAATTGTTGCGCAAAGTCATTACCATCACCATCTTTATATTGTCCACTCTCTTCTTTTGATACAGTTACTAATAGCTTTACTTTATCGCTTCCACCACTTGCACTAATCACAGCTTTTTTATATCCAAAACTTCCAATAGTTGTAGAAATATCACCACTTGGTTCTTCTGTAGGATTTTGAGTTTGTATTTTAACACCACCACTTAATGTACCCATCTCTGTTACATCAAAAGGACCCTCTTTTATCTCTACACTATCAATATTTGTAGTAATTACATGTGAAGTTGGTGGATCCATTCTATTCATACATGCACCACATACCACAGCATCATCAATAGTTACTCTAATATTGTCTCTCTTTTGACCTCTTAAAACAATATCATTTGCAACACCACTTCTTCTAATTAGTTGTATACTTGGTGATTTTTTTGCTAGTGCTTCTGCTAAATCTGCACTTTTAACTTCTTTTGTATTAACATTATTTACTACTTTAGTATTTATCTCTTCTGCAACTTCAATAGTTCCTAAATCAGCTGCTGATGCACTTATTGCTAAAGCACAAACTGCTGATATATAAATCTTTTTGTTCATTATTTTCTCTCCATTTTAATGTAATATTAGTCTATAATAAAATTGTAAATTAATTGTAAATTAATGTATGGTTTTATTAAAAATTATCATTTATGTTTACTATAGGCTTTTTATCCTCTAGTAATAAAACTGGATCTACAAAAGGAGCTAGATTTGCCAAAAAATCAATCATAGACATAACAGGGCTTCCATAGAAAAATTTCACTTTTTTATTATAGTGCCATAATTGTGCAGAGTATTGCATATTTTTATGTGTAGTATCCCCTACATTATCACCATTCGTATCAAACCCTGTATATCTATCCCAATAGTTATACTCTATACTATTTTTATGTGTAAAGTTTCCCCGTACATCTTTAGCTACATCTTCAATATTTCCAAATATTTTATTTCCTATGATAGTATTATTTTTAATTGCTGCATGAAAATGAAGTGCCTCTTTATTATAAGATATCTCATTGTATTTGATATATCTTTGCATCCCCTCCTCTTCCTCTTTTGTATCTATATAAAATCCATGAGTATTAAAACTAATCTTATTTTCTTTAAAAGTTAAATTAAGTCCACCTTTTACAACGACACCCATACCAGCAGCACCTCTAGAGCTTAAAATTTTATTTTTGTTTATTTTACTATCCATGGCACCCATAAGTACAAGTCCAACAGAATTATATTTATATATATTATCAATCAATATATTATTTTTACTAAGACTTATTTGTGTTCCATATCTATTATAGAAAAACTTATTATTTTTCATAATATTATTATGCGAATATGTTAATGTTGTATCTCGGCTACTCTCAATTATATTATCTTTAATAATACAATTACTTCCATACCATATTTTAAAAGCATCACCTTTTAAACTAATATCGTTATCTTTTGATTTAATATAGTTATTTGCAAAAATAGATGAATCAACAATTTTTAAGTTTATACCATATAGGTTATCAATTATTTTACAATTAAGTATTTGACAGTTTTTAGAGTTTTCAATTAAGATAGCACTATCAAGATTTTCCATACGCATACCACTATTAGTAATAGTTAAATTATCTAAAATAACATTATTAGAATTTATTGTAATTACATCTCCAATTCCAGTACCTTTAATAACTACATCATCCTCTATAGCTATTATTGTAAGTGATTTTGTGATATTTAAATTACCAGTATAGATACCATTTTGGAGTTTTATAGTAGAACCAGCTTTAGCTTGATCTATTGCATTTTGAAGTGTATTTGAAAAAAGAAAAGAGATAAAACTAATAAAAATAAATATTATTTTAATCATTTTATCTCTATAAATAAAAGTTAGATTCTTCCGTTTATAAGATTAACTAGACTAGGACTTATTTGTTCAAAAGTCATAATTCTTTTTCCACCATAGCTTTTTATAAATTCAGCTGCATCATCTCTATGCTCAAAAGCAACTAGATCGTCACCAGATGGTGATGTAGCTCTTGAACCATATATGTAGTATGCATCTCTTGCATTAATAAGCTTCATAGTATTATAATCTGTTACAATAATATCTTGAAAATCATTTTCACTTTTAACACCTATATAATACCACTTCCCAGGTCTCTGATAAAATTCAAACATCGATTTAGGACTAGAAAAGTAAAGTTTCTTACCATTTTTTAATTCTATTTTAGAGGCCCATCTAGGCTCTTTATATACCTTTAAGTGTCTTACTACACATTCTGTATTTTTATCATAATCCATCACATAATTTTTTTTAGCTTTTGCTAATGGTAAGTGTCCATGCCCATCATGTCCACCTTGTGCAAATGCAAAAACACTACTTACAACTAAACTAATTAAAATCTTTTTCAACATAAATTCTCTCCTATTTTAATATATTAAACTAAATCTTTTTTCTGGAATATTTTAAATCCAGCAAATGCAAATATTAATCCAAGAACTACTGGATATCCAACTGATAATAATACAAAGGCTGATTGTTTGATATTATCTAAAATATGATATGCGACAGGTCCCATCACTGTTAGCTCTGGATCAAATAGCGAAATAGCTGCAACTCTAAATATTTCCATTGGATTTGCTAGAGCTATTGCTATAATTAATTCCTCACTATACCTTTGCTGCATCATAAGTGATATTAATGCTATATCTATAAATGAAAGTAAAAATATCCATACAAAGAATGCAATTCCAAGTGCTACTTCTGATGACTTTACAAATGAAGATATAAAAAATGCAATTCCAAGAAATGCAGATGAAAGTGCAAATAATAATCCAGTATATAAAAAGAATATATCCCATGGGATAGTAGCACCCTTAATTGAACCATATACAATGGCAATCACCATAGCTAATAATACTGGCAAATAAACTGTGATAAATCTACCAATAATTTTACCCCAATAGTATTGAGTCAATGATATTGGAAAAGAGAGCATATATTCTAATACATGACTATCTCTATCCCCTGATATTGATCTAACTGTTGTAATTAAAATAAATATAGGTAGTATAACTATTGTAATTTGAATATACATAAGTAAAAGTCGACTAAGCCCAGAAAAGCCCATAACCTGTGATTCTGTCACACCTGCTATAAAAAATAGTGCTATTAATCCTCCAAATACAAGTGAATAGACTAAAAACCATTTTGCTCTAAGAGATTCTTTTAAATCTAAATATGCTATTAACATTAAATTTTTCATTAATTACCTTTTCTAATAAGAGGGTTTTGAGTAGTTTCACCTCGTAAAATTCTAAGTTTCACCTCATCATATCCAATAATTGTCTTTGATGGTTCTATGCTTGATTTTTGTTCATATGCACCAAAACCATAATCCATAGGTGTTCGACTATTTGTATCGTAATAAGCTTTTCTAGCATCTATGAATTTGCCATTTGTTGCATCATTAATATATATCTTTGCTTGATCTTCCCAAGTGATTTTTTCCTCTTTAAACCAAAGCACCATACATCCCAAATCATCAAACATATGGCTTTTACCATTATTTGGATTTACCACTTGTACTGCATAATGTCGTTCACTTACAACCATTTTACAAAGATCACACATATCTCTATCCCAGTGTACCTTTTGCACACCATCTTTTATCTCTTTTTCACATCCCGTAAAGATTGAAATAAATATAGCAATAAATAATATATATTTAAACTGTTTCATCAGATACTATCTTTCCTAGATCCATATATATTTGTCTATTTACTAAAGATTCAACCTCTTCAAGTCTATGCGTAACAAATAACAATATCTTTTCATTTTCATTTTGTTTTAAAAGTCTATAAAAATCATCTCTAGCTTTTGGATCTAAATTTGCTGTGGGTTCATCATAAATAATAATATCACTTGGCTTTGCTAAACTAATAGCAATAAGAAGCTTTTGTTTCATACCACCACTTAAAGAGAAAAATGATTTACTCATATTAGCTGCAATATCTAGTTTCATCTCATTACAATAATGTATTATCAAGTCTTTATCTACATTTGCACTTGCATGAATATATGAGATCAATTCTGATACACTTAATTTAATTGGTGGAGGTAGTTGAGGTACAAATGAAATATTTTCCAATACTTTTGTTCTCTCTTTTATTGGATCACATCCATTGATTAAAACATTTCCACTGCTTGGATGGTAGTATCCTAAAATAGATCTAATTAATGTAGTTTTACCAGCACCATTAGCACCCATTAATGCTATACTATCACCTTTTTTAAACTGACAAGTTACATCATCTAGTGATATATTTTTACCAAATTTTTTTGTTAAATTATTTACTTCTATCATGGCATAAATTTTATCTTATTTGATAATAAAACTTATTGATTTAAAACAAGAATTTAAAAGTTATATTTCAAACTACTAAATACCCTATCATTATTTTTAATTGTTTCAAGCATTAAATTTGTACCACCAGAATAATTAATCATACCAAATTGCACAGTTAGCTCATCATCAATTGCATAATCAATCCAAACCCTAAAAAATCCGCCACCACTTAAATCTTTTTCAAATCCACTATAAAGTGCTGTAAAATCTAAAGTTTGATTAATATAGCTTTGAGAAAAACGAGCTGCATATTGTATATCATCATCTTTAGAAGCAATCTCTAATGATATACTTCCATCATCAATACCATTATATTCAAGGCCAATTAATGAATCTATTTTAGAATTTACACTATTACTATCATAATTATCAAAGTACGCAAGTTCTGTTTTAATTAAAAAATTATCAACTACTTTATTATAAGCAAATCCATACATATTTGATTTATAAGATTTATTATCTATATACTGATTTGAATAATATAAAGATATATCTTCCCCCTCAAGATTTGCACTTAGACTTAAAGCAACTCCTGAATTATCAATAGAAGAGGATGGTTCTTTTGAAATAGAATTAGCAATCATTAAACTATAATAATCACTTCCAAGCTCTGGCATCATTGAATATCTATTTTCATGTAAAACTAATGTACTCATAGTCCAATTATCAATATAATAATCTAACTTTGTCACAACACGACCTAATCTAAGATCTTCAATATCTATCATTCCTGGTGTTGTATTATCAAGAGGATTTAGAGTATCTGTAATTCTAATATTATCTGACTTTCCCCACACTATAATTTGACGACCAAATGTAATATCCATGCCATTATTAAGTGTTTGCTCAATAGTAAATTCATTTATATCAACATCATAATCATTATGTATATTTGTACTATAATCTTTATATGCTTTAATAGTTGCCTTTAATTTTTGTTCTTTAAGTCCATTGTATTCTATTTGTGTATTTGTAGATATTTTAGATGATGATATAGTATGTTTATTATCATAACTATAATTTGTAGAGCCAGTTACAAAACCATAAATAATTAAATCATCTTTCTTTTTTGTCTTAACAACTTCAATAACCTCATCATCAAATCCACCTTCATCATCGAAGCCATCATTTGCAACTAAAGAAAGTACTATAAATAAATTAATGAAAATAAATTTACTATTGAGCATACACTAAATTCCTTTTTCTATTGTTCTAATAGTGAATAAATTTTCTTTTAAATCTTGATTCATCTTAATATCACTATTTATTAAAATAGTTTTATGAATTGTTCTTTTACCTTTTTTTGTAGTTGCCGTAGTAATAATTGCAGTATCAATTCCTTCTATCTTTTCAACTTTTCTTACATCCATATACTTAATTCGACCAGCTTTTTTTAACCAATGTTTCGCACGAGTTATCATATAGTTATCTTGCCTTACATATGCAACAGATTTTAAATATCCAGTTTCATCAATTACTTCTTGAGTTTTAGGAGTTCTTTGAATTATCCATACTTTCTCATTTCCAGATTTTCTTTTTACTATACCTTCTTTTAAAATTTTAAAAGTATAATCACTTAATATAGGATCAGTCATATCACTATATGTAAAATCACTTCCCATAAAAGAACTATCTTTATCTGCTGCTGGAATTCTTTTTGTTTTATTTAATGCTGGTAAATACAACCACTGATCATCATCTTTAGCTTCATCTATATAATCATACGTTAAAAAAGCTGTATTTTTTACATCACTTGGGCTTAGAAAAAATATTAATTTTTTTTCAGCACCGTCAACATCCTTTGAATATGTTTTCATATCTCTTACTCGTTTATGCCCATTTTTATCAATAAGTTGCATTTGCATATTTGTAATGATATTATCTCCATCATCTCTATCTAAAACTTTCTGCATAATTTCTAAACCTGATTGTGCAAAAAGAGCTGTTGAGCTTAAAGTTAGTGTTAATAATAATTTTTTTATCATAATATATCCTCGTATAATAAATTTATTTCAAATCTTGTCTGTTTGTTACCATTATTTTCATAAGTGCAGGTACCAAGAAAAAGTCAGCTAACACTGCAACTATAATAGCAATACCTGTTAATAATCCAAAGTTAAATATATTTGACATAGATGCACCCATAAATACAAAGAATCCAAATGATAATACAATAGTTGTAACTACCATTGCACGACCAGTTGTAAGAAGAGTAAGTCTTACTGCTTTATCTATATCATTATGAATTAATTCATATCTTCTAAAATTATGCATAAAATGGACTGTATCATCAACAGCAAGCCCAATAGCAATAGCACCAATTAACATAGTAAACATATCAAGTGGCATATCAAATATCACCATAACCGTTGTCATCATAAGTATAGGAGCTATATTTGGAATCATAGATACAAGACCTATTTTAATATGTCCAATTAATATTAGCATCATAATTGTAATTAATAATAATGCTAAAATATAACTAGTTGCACTACTTGACATAGCAGCTTCCATAATCCTTGATAATAAATTTGATATACCTGTTACTGTTACTTCAGCTTTATTTTTAAAGTTTTCATCAATTTTTATATTTATCTCTTTTAATAGGACCATGTAGTCCATAGCATCAAGATATGGTAACTTTACTGTTATTCTAGCTTTTGAAAAACTACTATCTACAAAATCTTCTAAATCATCACTTCCAGAATTCTCAAATAATAGTAATTCTTGAGCTATTAAGTTTTTGTTTTGTGGTATCGTATAAAATTCTTTTTTATTCTCATTAAGAGCCTTATTGGTTTCCTTAATAATATCAACCAAACTAAGAGTTTTACCTACAAAGTATTTATCACTTTTTAACTCCATAATCTCTTTTGAAAACTTATCAATAGAATTTAGAAGCTCTGGTTCATATAAACCATTCTCTTTTTTTGTATCTACTACTATTTCTAAGGTTACTGAACCTTTCATCTTATCATCCACTAAATTAGTTGCTACTCTTACTGGATGTTCTTGATCAAACCAAACTATAGGCTTATGTGAAAATCTAAGTTCAGATGCTACAACTAATGAAACTAAAATTATTACTGTACTAATTGCAATAATTTGTTTTGGATAAGATACTGAAATGTTAGATATTTTTATAAGTATTTTATCCATAATATTTTTAGATTCACTATCATTTTCTAATACAATATCTTTGGGTTTTAATCTTATTAACGCTATTGCTGCAGGTAATAAAATAATAGTAAAAAGTAATCCAACGATCACTCCAGCACTAGCAAATTTACCTAAATTAGCAACAGGAGCAAGTTCAGAGAATGAAAATGACCAAAGACCAGCTGCTGTAGTAATAGATGTCATTACAATTGCTAAGCCACTATGTCCCATAGCATATCTCAACGCTAATTTTTTATCTTTTTTAATATCAAATTCTTTAAAGAAAATTGAAAGTAAATGAATACTAGCTCCAATTGTAACAGCCAATAAAAAGGATGGAAGAATTTGTGTCACTACTGTTACGGGTGCTTTAAATATAGCCATAAGAGAAAGTGCTGATACAACTGTAAATATTACTGTAATAAGTGGTAGTACTACCCCTGAAATTCTTTTAAACATCAAAGCTAAAAATATTGCCATTATTAAAAGTACAAATTTAATAAATTTTTGCATATCACTTGTCATAGATGCTTTTAATTCCGCATTAATTACAGCTGTTCCAGATACTAATATTTTAAAATCTTCTGATTGGTAAGATGCAACAATTTCATTAGTTTTTCTAACAATTTCATTATTTTCAATATCTGACAAGAATTCTTTCTTTTCATTTAACTCTTGACGTTCAAGTTCATCATCAAAAGCTTCGCTTTCTTCAGTAAATCCATCATCACTTTCAATTTTTGGAATAGGTTTTCCATTTTTATCCAAAGATGTATATGTAGCTGTATCAATTACAATTGTTGTCATAGTACCAGCTTCATCTATAAGTAAGTCTTTAAAAAGAAGATTTTCTTGTGCTAATTGCTTTTTGAACTCTAATGCTTTTTGTGTTGTTGGTAACTCTTCAAATAAATCATCAACTATTAATGAATCAACGGTACCTCTTGTATTTCTAGCATTTATTAGTGAATTTACCTCATCAATATAAGGTAGATTATTTTCTAATTCTCTATGAAGTGCATTTAATTTGTTTATAAAATCAATAGTGAATATATTTTCACTTTGTATTGCAATAAGTACTTTTTCATCACGACCAAATTGATCTCTAAATAGATTATATTCTATTCTAAGTGGATCATCTTTATGAAGAAATCCTTCTGTTGATGTATCCATATATAAGTTTTTCATTTGTGATGCAAACGCAATAACAACTGCAAGTACAAATAAAATTACTTTAATTTTATTATCATATATCAAATCTGATAGATATTCAAATTTATGCTCAGTCTTTACTTTCCAATTCACTTATCTTGACCTTTATAATATTTATTATTAAAAGTGTAGTATAAGAGTATTAATAAATAGTTAATATCTAAAAGATAATACTTATTGTTGTTCCAATTTGTTCTTTGGATTCAATTTTTATTTTATGATTTAACTCACTACATAATCTATATACAATATGCATACCAATACCATAACCATTTTGATTTTCAGTATAGTTTCTATCAAATACTTTTTGTGGAAATTTTATACCTTTTCCATTATCTTTAACTATTAAAAGATTATCTTTACATATAATCTTAATCATTGGGTTATTATCATTACTATATTTACATCC
>CAZWLA010000046.1:0-1638 GCA_964633845.1 uncultured Arcobacteraceae bacterium
GATATAGACGGTAATGTAATAGGACATCATAAAGGATATATGCATTATACTGTAGGTAAAAGAAAGGGATTCTATGTACATGGTGCCCATGAGCCACATTATGTATTATCTGCAAATAAGGAAGATAATACAATTATAGTTGGTAAAAAAGACCAACTAGCTATTTATGATGTAGTGATTGATGATCTAAATATGTTTATAGATGATAGTAGTTTTAAATGCGATGTTAAACTAAGATTTAGATCTTATACAGTTAGTTGCAATGTTGATATAATTGATAATAAAGGCTATATAAAATTAGATGAAGCAATACTTGGTGTTGCCACAGGTCAAGCAGCTGTATTTTATGATAAAAATAAAGTACTTGGAAGTGGCTGGATTATTGAGGCTAAGTAAAGATTAGATAAAATACAGCAATAAAATGACGGAGAACAAAATGAGTGGATACAAATTAATATCAGGAACAGCAAATGTAGATTTTGCTAAAAAAGTAGCAGATTCTCTTGGTAAAGAGCTTACAGATATTGAGGTAAATAAATTTAGTGATGGTGAAATAAATGTAATTATTCCAGAGTCAGTAAGAGGTGATGATGTATTTATTGTTCAGCCTACATGTGTACCAGCTAATGATAATTTAATGGAGTTATTAATAATTGTAGATGCACTAAAAAGATCAAGTGCGGGTACGATAAATGCAGTAATTCCATATTTTGGATATGCAAGACAAGATAAAAAAGCAGCTCCTAGAGTACCAATTAGTGCAAGATTAGTAGCAGATATGCTGGAAGTTGCGGGTGTTCAAAGAGTAATTACTTTAGATCTTCATGCTGCACAAATTCAAGGATTTTTTAATATCCCAGTTGACCACTTAACAGGTTCTACATTATTTGTAGAGTATATTAAATCAAAAAATCTTAAAAATCCAATTATTGCTTCACCTGATGTAGGTGGAGTAGCAAGAGCTAGAACTTATGCACAGTCTTTAGGATACGATCTTGTAATTGTAGATAAAAAAAGAGAAAAAGCAAATGTCTCTGAAGTTATGAATATTATTGGTGATGTACAGGGGCGTGATGTTGTTATTTTAGATGATATGGTTGATACTGCTGGTACATTAACAAAAGCTGCAGATGTATTAAAATCTAAAGGTGCAACTTCTGTAATGGCATGTTGTACGCATGGTGTACTTTCTGGTCCTGCATTTGATAGAATCACCGCAAGCGCATTAGATGAACTTGTGATTACAGATACTATCCCACTTAGAGCACCACATGATAAAATCACTGTATTAACTGCAGCTGGTATTACAGCAAAAACAATTAGTAGAATATATACAAACGAATCTATTCAAAGTATATTTATTTAATGAAATTTAATAAGGTATATGTAGAGCTTACAAATATTTGTGGGCTCTCATGTAGCTTTTGTCCTTCCATAAAACCACCTACAAATATAATGGGTCTTAAAACTTTTGAGTCCATCTTAATACAGTTAAAACCATATACAAAAGTAATTACGTATCATATGTTTGGTGACCCACTTACACTATCAAATTTAAAAGAATATTTAGATATTACAAATAAGCATAAGTTTAAAGTTGAGATAGTTACAACTGGATATTATCTTAATAATTTTAAT
>CAZWLA010000046.1:1738-10965 GCA_964633845.1 uncultured Arcobacteraceae bacterium
TTTTAAATATAATTCCGAATAATTATATAAACACAAGGATACAACATGGCAAGAAAATGTATGATTTCTGGAAAAGGACCAATGTCTGGAAACAACGTTAGTCACGCAAAGAATAGAACAAAAAGAAGATTTTTACCAAACTTAAGAACGGTAAGAATTGAGCTTGAAGATGGTACTTCAAGAAAAATTAGAATCTCAGCTAAAGAGCTTAGAACACTTAAAAAGAACTCATAAGGACAATTGTCCGGTGCTTAGCAAATGAGCATTATAAAAAAACTAAAAAAAACTCTAGGTTGGGAAACAAGAAATACCAAGCCGGAGTTTGACTTAAATTCAGAGATTTACTCTCAGCTTAAACCATTTAGATTACCGTTAGTACTAGTCCAATTTATTATGATGATTGGAACACTAGGATATATCATAATAGATGATTTTCCTATACTAGATGCTATCTATCAAACTGGTATTACATTTACTACAGTTGGATTTGGTGAGATAGCACCTATCTCAGATGCTGGTAGATTTTTCACTATTACACTTATTATTTTTGGATTTGGTATTTTTACACTATCAACTGCAATCCTAATTGATACAATTATCAAAGGTAAGTTATTTGACCTATATAAGGAGAGAAGAATGTTATATAAAATTGCTAGACTTAGAAACCATTTTGTGATTTTTTATCACAATGAGTATTCGGCACAGTTAGCTAAGCAGTTTATTGCTAATCATATTCCATTTGTTGTGGTTGATCCAAGAGAAGATATGGAGCAAATTGCAAAAGAGAATAATTACCCATATTATTTACAAGAAGAAGCATTTACAGAAAAAGCATTTTTAAAATCACACCTTTCAAGTGCAAAAGGTGTAATATCGTTATCAAAAAATATATCTGATAATATTACAATTATTGCTTCAATTAGATTGTTCGAGAAAGAGCTTGGACGAAATAATCCTTTTTTAATAATATGTAATGCTGAAACACAGCATGATATAGATAGGCTGAAAAAACTTGGAGCAGATAAAGTGGTGGCACCACCATCACTAATGGCAAAAAGAGTATCGGCTATGGCAATTAGACCTGATATGGAAAATGTATTAGAAGAATTTTTATATAAAAAAGACACTCCTATTGATATGGAGGAATTATATATTGATGATAATTCTTGGCTACTAGAACATAAATTAAAAGATGCTCACTTAAGGGATCGATTTAGAGTTAGTATTATCGGTATTACCGAGTTAAATGGAAAATTTATACAGATGCCACAAGGTAATGAGATTATACATGCTGGTTGTAAGTTACTGCTTGTTGGTTCACAGTCAGATATGAGAAAAGCAAAACGAATTATAAATTCATCAACAACACCAAAGGACTTAATAGATGTTTAGTATATTTCCAATTAAAGGAACGGTTTCTGATATAGAAGGATTTTATTGTGATGGTATAAGTGCAGGTTTAAAACCAAACAATGCTAAAGATATGGGATTTATTTATACAGATACATTATGTGATGTTGAAGCTATATTTACAGAAAATAAATTTCAAGCAGCACCATTAAGACATTTCCAAGCTAAAGAAAAAGGCTTTCAGACAAATTTTGTATTAATTAATTCAAAAAATGCAAATGCTATGACAGGACAGTCCGGAATTGATGATATAGACGATATATTTGAAAAGATAGTATTAAAGTATCCAAATATTAAAAATCCAGTGATGAGTAGTACAGGTGTGATTGGTGTATCAATACCAAAAGATAAAATAATTAATGGAGCATTAGCTTTTAATTTAGATATACAAAATGGTGAAAATTTATCTCAAGCTATTATGACAACTGATTCTTATCCAAAAAGTTGTTTTTATGAAGTAAAGCTTGAAAATGGCAGTAGTTTTAAAATAGGTGCTATTGCTAAGGGTGCTGGTATGATAAACCCAAACCTAGCAACTATGCTATGCTTTGTGTGTACAGATGCAGCAGTACCACAAGAAGATATGAAAGAGTTATTAGTTTCAAATACAAAAACTACTTTTAATGCAATATCAGTTGATGGTGATACTTCTACAAATGATACTGTTATGCTACTAGCAAATAAAAAATCAGAATCATATGACAAAGAAGCTTTTAGCGAAGCTCTTAGGCTTGTAATGAATGATATGGCACTTATGATGGTTGCAGATGGTGAAGGTGCTAAAAAATGTGTAGCATTTGAAGTAAACGCAGCTGCAAGTGATGATGAGGCTGAAAATATTGCAAAAGCTTTATCTAACTCACTTCTTGTAAAGACAGCACTATTTGGTGAAGATCCAAATTGGGGAAGAATTGCATCTACAATTGGAGCATCTGGATCACAGTGTGATGAAGATAAATTGACAATTACATTTGGTGATGTACTTGTATACGATAATGGTTCTGTTTATTTTGATGATAAAAATGAAGCTAAAGCTGCTAAAGTACTTCAAGAGCAATCATTTAAGATTGTATGTGATTTAGGACTAGCTAATGGTAGTTTTACTGCATATGGATGTGACTTGGGTTATGAGTATGTAAAGATAAATGCAGACTACAGGACTTAGTTTAAGCATTCTATTGTTAGAATTAAAAAAATAAAAAAGGATAACAAATGTTTCACGAACATAGAGAAATTGTAACAGAATTAAAGACTACAAATGCACACTTTAAAAAGGTATTTGATGCACATAATGATCTTCATGATCAGATTGAAAAAGTAGAAGAGGGTGGAGTTGATCATATCAACCCTGTAGAGATTGAAAAAATGAAAAAACAAAAGCTAAAACTTAAAGATGAAGCTCATGCTATGATTATGGATCACAAAAATAAATAGTATTTAAAATAGTATGAATATCCAAGGCTGAGACATTTTGTCTCAGCCTTTTTTATTCTAAATTTAGATAAAATAAATGACTTTATAAAAAAGGCAATAAAATATGGATACACTTTTTGAATCACAAGATATTATTGATGTAAATATTGAAGAATCACTTAAGGGTTCTTACTTAGATTACTCAATGAGTGTTATTATTGGTCGTGCTCTACCAGATGCAAGAGATGGGCTAAAACCAGTTCATAGAAGAATATTATATGCTATGAATGAGCTTAACCTATCATCTAAAGCTTCATATAAAAAATCAGCAAGAATTGTTGGTGATGTAATAGGTAAGTATCACCCACATGGTGATAATTCTGTATATGATGCTCTTGTAAGAATGGCTCAACCATTTTCAATGAGATTACCACTAGTTGATGGACAAGGAAACTTTGGTTCTGTTGATGGTGATAATGCAGCAGCTATGAGATATACAGAGGCTAGAATGACAAGGTCTAGTGAGGATATATTAAGAGATATTGATAAGGATACTGTAAACTTTACTCCTACATATGATGATACAGGGAAGGAGCCATCAGTATTACCTACAAGATTACCACTACTTCTTGCTAATGGTAGTGAGGGTATTGCTGTTGGTATGGCTACTAAGATTCCACCACATAATATTGCTGAAGTTTTAGATGCTACTCTACATCTTGTAAACAATCCAGAAGCAAGTGCAGATGATCTAATGGAGTTCGTTAAAGGACCAGATTTCCCTACAGGTGGAACTATTCATGGTAGACAGGGATTTACTGATGCATATAGAACCGGACGTGGAAAAGTTAAAATAAGAGCTAAGCATCATATTGAGACAAAAGGTAAAAAAGAGATAATTGTACTTGATGAATTGCCTTATCAAGTAAATAAAGCAAAGCTTGTATCTCAAATTGCTGATTTAGCTAAAGATAAAGTTGTAGAGGGTATATCTGAGGTTAGAGATGAATCAGATAGAGAAGGAACAAGAGTTGTTATTGAGCTTAAAAAAGATGCAATGGCAGAGATCATTATGAATAATCTTTACAAAGCTACACCTATGCAAACTACATTTGGTATTATTATGCTTGCTGTTCACAATAAAGAACCAAGAATATTTACACTCCCAGAAGTTTTAGATGTATTTTTATCACATAGAAAAACTGTAATTATTAGAAGAACAATTTTTGATCTTGAAAAAGCAAAAGCAAGAGCTTATATTTTAGAGGGATTAAAAATTGCACTTGATAATATAGATGAAGTTGTAAAAATTATTAGAGCAAGTGCAAATGATGCAGAAGCTAGTGAAAAGTTATGTTCTGCGTTCTCTCTTAGTGAAATTCAAGCTAAAGCTATTTTGGATATGAGATTAGGAAGGTTAACAGGTCTTCAAAGAGAGAAATTAGAAAATGAACTAAAAGAGCTTATGGATTTAATTGCTAGCTTAGAATTAATTTTAAAATCTGAAGATAGATTAAATGAGATTATTAAAGAAGAACTTTTAGAATCTAAAGAAAAATATGGAACTTCTAGAAAGACAGATATTGAAGATAGCTATGATGATATAGATATTGAAGATCTAATTCCAAATGAACCAATGGTAGTTACTATTACACATAATGGTTATGTGAAAAGAGTCCCTATTAAAGCATATGAAAAGCAAAGAAGAGGTGGCAAAGGTAAAGTTGCTGTAACTACTCATGATGATGACTTTATTGAGAAATTCTTTGTATCAAATACTCATGATACTCTTATGTTCGTTACAAACCTTGGTCAATTATACTGGCTGAAAGTTTATAGAATACCAGAAGCTGGAAGAACTGCAAAAGGTAAAGCAGTAGTTAATCTTATCAATCTAAAAGCAGATGAAAAGATTATGGCTATTATTCCTACAACAGATTTTGATGAGACAAAATCACTTGCATTCTTTACTAAAAATGGTGTTGTAAAAAGAACGGCACTTGATGACTTTAGTAATATTAGATCAAATGGTGTAAGAGCAATTGTATTAGACGATGATGATGAAATTGTAACAGCAGCTATTACATTACCTGAGTCTAAATATTTAATGATATTTACAGCACTTGGGCAAGTGATTAGATTTGATATGGATAAAACTAGAACGCAAGGTAGAACTACTAGAGGTGTTAGAGGTATTAAATTTAAAGATCCAAAAGATGTGGTTGTAGATGCTGAAGTTATAGAAAATGAAGAACAAGAATTATTAACAGTATCTGAGCTTGGTGTTGGTAAAAGGACAGAAGTAGAAGCATATAGATTAACAAATAGAGCAGGATCTGGAGTTATATCTATGAAACTTTCACCAAAGACTGGTAAAAAAGTAGTTGGAAATGTACTAGTAGATCCTACGCAGGATTTAATGGCATTAACTTCTATTGGTAAGATGATTAGAGTTGATATGGATACAATTAGAAGAGCTGGAAGAAATACATCAGGTGTAACTATTGTTAATGTTGATAAAGGTGATAAAGTTGTATCTATTGCAAAGTGTCCAAAAAATAAAGAGGATGAACTAGATATACACACTGCAGATGATATGGCAGGTATTGATCTAGAAAAGAGAAACTTATTAGATGTTGAAGAAAAGGATGATAAATAGTGAGTAGAAAATTTAATGTAGCAGTAGTTGGAGCTACTGGAGCAGTTGGAGAAGAACTTTTTAGAGTATTAGAAGAGGTTGATTTTCCTATAAATGAGTTATTGCCATTAGCAAGTGCTAATAGTGTAGGTAGAGATATAGAGTATAGAGGTATACAGTATCCAGTAGTTGAACTTACGGAAACTGTATTTGAAGAGCATGAGGTTGATATTGCCTTTTTCTCAGCTGGTGGTTCTATATCTGAGAGATTTGCAAAGTATGCTGTTGAAGGTGGTGCTGTTGTAATTGATAATACAAGTCACTTTAGAATGGATCCAAATATTCCACTTGTAGTTCCTGAAGTAAATCCAGAGGATATTAAACTATGGAAAGAAAGTGGAATTATTGCAAATCCAAATTGTTCAACTATTCAGATGGTGCAAGCACTTAAACCACTTGATGACTTATATGATATTAAAAGAGTTGATGTATCTACTTATCAAGCAACATCTGGAGCTGGAAAAGCTGGAATGGAAGAGCTTGTAATGCAGATGCAAGATTTCTTCGCATTTAAATTAGATGATTCAAAAAAAGAAGCATTTGCGCATCAAATTGCACTGAATGTTATTCCTCAAGTAGATAAGGCTATGGATAGTGGCTTTACAAAAGAAGAAGAAAAGATGGTATTTGAAACTCAAAAGATTTTACATAAAGAAATAGCAGTAGCTGCTACTTGTGTAAGGGTTCCAGTTTTAAGAAGCCATAGTGAATCTATAACAGTTACATTTGATCAAGATATTGATGTGGATGTAGATGCTTGTAGAGATGCTGTGAAAAATTTTGAAAATGTAGATGTTGTTGATGACTTGGCAAACGGATTATATCCTATGCCAATAATGACAACTGATACAGATATTACTCTTTGTGGTAGATTTAGAAAAGATATATATAGTAAAAATATGTTACATTTTTTCAATGTTGCAGATCAAGTTAGAGTAGGGGCTGCTACAAATGCAGTTAGAATTGCTTTAAAATGGATTAAATTAGAGGATGATGTATGTTAGAGAAAATTTTTGAAAATGCAATTTGGAATAGTAGATTTGTAGTAGTTTTAGCAGTAATTTTTGGTCTTATAGGAGCATTTGTACTTTTTGCAGTAGCATCTATGGATATTTGGGGTGTAGCAACATACACTTTTAATACTATTATTACACATGCACATCCAGAACACTTTCATGAAGATATTGTTGCTGGAATTATTGGTGCAGTTGATTTATATTTAATTGCAGTGGTTATGTTTATATTTTCATTTGGTTTATATGAGCTATTTATATCGGATATAGATGCTGCTGGAGCTGATGAAAATAAGATATTAGCAATTCATTCACTTGATCAATTAAAAGATAAAATTGCAAAAGTAATTGTTATGGTATTAGTAGTAAGCTTTTTTCAAAAAGTATTACATATGAATTATAATACACCATTGGAGATGATGTATTTTGCATTATCAATCGCTGCATTATCAGTGGGACTTTACTTTTTGGGTAAAGTTGGAAAAAAATAGAATAAAATTTAAAAAAATAGAAAGAGAGAATTAATAATATGAGTAAAATTTTTGTAGATGCATGTTTTGGTAAAGAGACACCTTATACACCTGTATGGATGATGAGACAAGCGGGAAGATACCTTCCTGAATATATGGCTGTAAGAGCAGAGGCTGGTAATTTTTTAAATTTATGCCATGATCCAAAGAAGGCTGCTGAAGTAACAATACAACCACTTGATATAGTTGGTGTTGATGCAGCTATTTTATTTTCTGATATTTTAGTAATTCCTGATGAGATGGGTATGGATTTAGGCTTCTTTACCGGTGAAGGTCCAAAATTTTCTGATCCAATTACTTGTGAAGCAGATATAGATAGACTTATTGGTGGTGAAGAAGCTGCTAATAAACTTACATATGTATATGAAACTATTGAGCTTCTAAGAGAGCAATTAGATGAAAGAAGGGATGAGATTGCTCTTATTGGATTTACTGGTGCTCCTTGGACACTTGCAACATATATGATTGAGGGTCAAGGTACTAAAACATATAACATTTGTAAAAAGATGATGTATTCAAATCCTGAGCTTTTACATAAGATTCTTAGAAAAGTAACAGAAGTTGTAAAGCTTTATATGGAAAAACAAATTCAATCTGGAGTAGATGTAGTACAAATCTTTGATTCATGGGCAGCTGCTATTGAACCAGGTATGTATGATGAATTCTCTTGGTCTTATATGGTAGAAATAGCTGAATATTTAAAAGAAAAATATCCACATATCCCTGTAATTATGTTCCCTAAAGGTATTCCTGCATTCTTTGACAAAGTATATGGAAACTTCGATGTATTTGGTGTAGACTGGGGAACTCCAATGGCTCTGGCAAAAGAGAAATTAGGTGATAAATATGTACTTCAAGGAAATATGGAACCATGTAGATTATATTCTCAAGAAGAAACTACAAAATGTGTAGAAGCTATTCAGAATATTATGGGTGGCAAAAGACATATCTTTAATCTAGGGCATGGAATTTTACCAGATGTACCAGTAGAAAATGCAAAACACTTTGTAAGTGAATGTCAAAGAGTATCTGGTAAAAAATAATTAATACTTATTTATGTTAAATCTTACTTTTGGTCCAATCCCATCTCGTCGATTTGGTATGAGTTTGGGAGTGGATCTATCTGCTTTTACAAAACAATGTAATTTTGATTGTTTGTATTGTGAATTAGCACCTGCTAAAACTGTAGATAAACAATCTCACTCGTCAAGTGTCGAAGATATCATATCTGAAGTCAAACAATCACTTATAAAACATCCAAATATTGATGTCATAACATTTACGGCAAATGGTGAGCCAAGTCTATATCCATATCTAAATGAATTAATTGATAAAATTGACCTTATTAAAGGCGATATAAAAACACTAATATTATCAAATGGTGCAAATATATATGATCAAAATATTCAAAAAGTATTATCCAAAATTGATATAGTAAAATTATCACTTGACTGTGTAAGTAGTAAATGTTTTAAAAAAATTGATCGTGCTCATAAAGATATAGACTATGATAAGATAGTAGATGGTATGATTGAGTTTAGAAAGCTTTATTCAAAAGAATTAGTTTTAGAAACTCTATTTGTAAAAGATTTAAATGACTCAGTATCTGAAATAGAATTACTTCACAAGGCATATAAACAAATTAATCCAAATAGGATTGATATAGGTACAATTGATAGACCACCAGCATATGATGTCAAGCCACTAAGTTTTGAACAGCTTAGCAGTATTGCAAGCAGGCTAGATGGTCTACCTGTAACTATTGCACATAAAAATAGACCAAAATCACTGCAATCATATACTGAAGATGAGATTATTAAGCTTTTAAAAATGAGACCACTTACAAATGATGATATAGAAAATACTTTTGATGATACAAGCAAGAGTATACTAAATGATTTAATTAATTCTAAAATAATTAGCATAAAAAAAATTGCAGGAGTAGAATTCTTTAAAAGTAAATAGCTTTTATAATTTAAGCTATATTTTATTGACAAGATTAAAAAAATTCACTATAATTCCAGCACTTATTCCGGCATAGCTCAGTGGTAGAGTAGATGACTGTTAATCATTTGGTCCCTGGTTCGAATCCAGGTGCCGGAGCCACATTTTTTAATCAATAATCTATTAATATCATACCTATGACATGCTTTTATAATATAA
>CAZWLA010000047.1:0-10134 GCA_964633845.1 uncultured Arcobacteraceae bacterium
GCAATAGATAAAGCAAACCATGATGACTTTTCACTTGTAGAAGATTTAATGAAGATTGCTCAAAATCCCTATGGTGAGCATAGTGCGTATGAAAGATATGCAGGCTCTACACCGCAAGATTATTCAAATAAGATGTTAAGTTGTTCTTCTTAGTTTAGTAAAATACTTCTACCAAATGGTGGTGAATTTTGATCATTGGTAAGTACCCATAGAGTGTCATACATTGGCTCTTCATCTGGGTAAGTTCCAGCTCCATCTGTAAAATATATCATTAAAGTAATTTGATTTATGTTTTCTTCAATATATTCAAATGTAGTAGCAAAGTTTGTACCACCTCCACCTTTTATATTGTATTCTATACTATCTCCTGGATATATAATATGATGCTCATGTACTTTTGCATCTGCTATAAGTAGATCTATTTCATAGTTTTCAAATGTATTCATGATAGAATCAACTTCATTTAAAAATTTTGATAAGCTAATAGGATCAATTGAGCCTGAACTATCAACAGCAATCACTAGTTTGGCTTTTTCACCACTAAGAGATGGTAGTGCTACACCTTGTGATATGTATCTTTTATTTGGGGGTATAAGTCTATAGTCAAATTTTACAGAGTTTTCTATGATAGTATAAAGCTCATCCTCCCAAGTGATAGAGTTTGAATTTATGTTTGGTACAAGTATCTCAATACCAAGTGGTAGATCACCATGAAGCCTTGCTTTACTAATCATCTGCTCATGTATATCTTCTATTGGATCTGTTTCATATTCATTTGTTTGTGGTATTTTTTCATATTTTATTTTATCCACTTTTTGAGGTGTGTGTTTATCTTCATCTATCTCATTTTCAAGTATTGTATAAATAGATTCAGCACTATGTCCATCAAAACTATTATCATAGTTTAATCCATCTGGCATATCTAGGCCATTGTTTACAAGTAGGCTATTGATACAATAATCTTGTGACATCTTCCAGAGCCAATCCAATCTTCCATCTTTTCTATTTGAGTATCCTAAAGCTTGGTGCATTGCAGAGTTTGTAAGTAAAAAAGCAAGCTGATCATCTGAAATAAATTCTAAATATTCATCATTGTATTCAAAGTTTTCAGGTGTAGTTGAAAATGTAGGTATATCATCATTTTGTTTTGACTTTAAGCTTGAAGCAATAGAGCCAAAATATGGCTGCTCTAATACAAGCTTTGCTTTTATTTGCTCAATTCTTTGTTCAATATGATTCATAGCTTATGCTTAGTTTACTAAAAACCTATGTGCATCAACCCATTCTTTCCATGATGGATTTGATTCCATATCAATTCCTTCTAGTTGACAATCTTTCATTAGCATCATTGAAAATTCACCAGTAAGATTTATGGCAAAATTTATAATATTTGATATATTTTCCTTGCTTTGGTTTTCTTTGAGTGCATATACAATACCTATACACATAGCGTATAGTGCAGAATTTTTTTCTGGTAGTTCTACATCTTGACCATTAAGTATATCTTGGATATTTGGTATCTCATCTACAACCTTACAATAATTTAAAAATTCAATGGCACTATCTTTCCCAATGGCACCCGTAATTACATTTTCAAGTAGGGTATGATCTAAATTTGATTTTAAAATATCATCTACATACTTCCAAGATCTTGGAGTTGAAAATGATTTTTCATTTGATTTTGGATTAAATGTAAATAAATTTGATGGCTTATAAGATAGATATGAGATAATTCTTTGATCTATATTTGCTTTAAATGCCCAGTTTTTCCATGAATCAAAATCAAGATCAAAATTTAAATGTACAAATCTATTTGCAAGAGGTGTTGGTATTCTGTATGTCACACCTCTATCGTTTTCATAGTTTCCTGCTGCAATTATTGAGAAGTTTTCCGGAAGTGTATATTCACCTATTTTTCTATCTAGAATAAGCTGATATGCTGCAGCTTGTATAGTGGGTGGTGCTGAATTTATCTCATCTAAAAATAGTATTCCAAAGTCACTACTATTTGTGTCAGGCAAAAACTCTGGCTTTGCCCATATAGAGCTTTTGGTCTGGCTATCAAAAAATGGTACACCACGAAGATCTGTAGGGTCTAGTAGTGACAATCTTAAATCTATAAACTTCATATTATTTTGGCTTGCTATTTGTGATACAAGTGAAGATTTTCCAACACCTGGAGATCCCCAGATAAATGTCGGTATTTTAGCATCTATTAGTGGCACAAGTGCCTTGTGTAAATCAATTGAATTCATTTATTCCCTTATTATCCCCAAACTTTTTCTAGAAAATGCTCTATATGTTTCATTGTTTGATACATTGGTTGTTAGTCTATTATCAAGTTGAAGTTGCATTAATATATTTATAGGTGTAGCTTCATTTGCACTCAATGCATTGTTGATCATAAAGTCATTTTTTTCATAAAGTGATTTTATTATATCTTTTGGTGTCTTTATATTGTATGCTAGTGTTATATTTACATCTAAATCATCTATCTCAATGAGCTTTTTAAATAGTGTATCATTTAGATTTGTATTGTGTGCTATAGCGATATTGTATATTTTATCATCTTTTGATATGAATTTATCTAATTGTTCTATACTGCAATTTTGATGTTTTAGAAGATTAATATTTGCATTTTCAATATCATGCTTAAATAATGTATCTATTTGACTGTCTTTAAGTGTATTGTTTTGGCTTAGAGCTATAATATCAAGATTATTAAGATCTTGTGAATAAATATAACCAAACATATTATTATCAAGATTACTGTGTATTAATATCTCTTTTTTAAACTTTGCATCTTTAAATATATCCTTGATTTGATCTATATTGAGATGAGAGCTTTGTATTAATGCTTGTATTGTATTTTTCTCATTTAGTTCAAATAGTTTGTTTATCATGATTTTTGATATGTTTGTATTTGAAGCTAAAAATACCAATTCTTGATGATTTGCATTTGTATATATTTGCATCTGTAGAGGTTTTGATATGTTTGGATTTAGTGCTACAGTTTCTTTTAGAGTAAGTGGTTGATTTTTTTTGGCATTTTTTTCACTAATAGTAAAATTTGGCATATGGTATATGGCCTCAAGTAGTTTGTCATTTGTAGCTTCTAGGGCAGTATAATAAATTCCAACTGGTGAGTGTTGAATATTGTGATTTGTTTTTGTAAGTGAACAAAACCTAAGAGTGATAGATGTAGCTACATCACGATTTTCATCACTATCATATATTCCATCATCTTTCCAATCATAAAATTTAAGAAGTTTTATAAATGTATCATCACTTAAATAGCTGTTGTTTAGTAGTCTGATTAATCTATCTTGATTTTTTGAGATTTTAATAGCTATGATTATAGAATCAACATCTATTTGTATACTAAACTCTTTTTCTATAGCTTCAATCGTAATAAGCCCAATACCATCTTTTGAAAGTAGGTATATCTCATCACTAATATTTGGAGGTGTCAAATATCCCTCTATAATTACATTTGCACTATTAATATCATCAACTATTGTACAGTTATGTTGAGATAGATAAGTAAGAAGTTCATCTTTTTCTACTTTTTCACCACGACCTGCAAAATATATATTTTTATTTTCTATGTTTATCATAAAAAAATAATATCCAATGATTGTTAAATATATATTAACTAAACTAACTATATTGTATAATACGGTTATGAAATTAGAAAATAAAGAACTTATACTATTTGATCTGGATGGTACACTAATAGATAGTGCCCTAGACTTAGCTCAGGCTGTAAATTATACACTTGAAACAATTGGCCGTGATACATTTGATGAATCAACTATACGAAACTGGGTAGGCAATGGTGCACAAACCTTAGTAAAAAGAGGATTAGTAGGGCAAAGGGATATTGAAAATATCACTTTTGATGATGATCTATTTGAAAATGCTCTGAAAATATTTTTGGATTATTATTCAAAACACTTAGCTGTAAAAACACAAATGTATCCAAATGTCAAAGAGACACTTGAAGTATTACATAAAGATGGATATAGACTTGCTATTATTACAAATAAACCATATGACTTTATCAAGCCAATTTTAGATGGATTAGGTATTGAAAATCTTTTTGAACTATATATTGGTGGAGATAGTTTAGATGTGAAAAAACCAGATCCTATGCCATTAACTTATGTAGCAAATAAGCTTGATGTATCACTTGAAAAGTGTGTAATGGTAGGTGATAGCAAAAATGACATATTAGCTGCAAAGAGTGCTAGTATTGATAGTATAGGTGTAACATATGGCTACAACTATGGACAGTCTATTGAGGTATTTAATCCAACAATCGTAGTGGAAGGTTTTGGACAAATTAAACAGATATTAAAGAGGTAATTATATGGTAAAAATAGCTATTGTAGGTGGTGGTATAGCTGGATCTACTGCTGCACTATATCTTGGAAAGTTAGGGCTTGATGTGACATTGTTTGAGAAAAAACCAAGCTTAATAAGTGGGCCTCCATTTTGTCATCTTCATGCAGGTGGAAATCTATATAGAGAGATACCAGATGAGGAGTGTATTACACTACTAAATCAATCAATTGACCTACTTAAATTTTATCCATATGCTGTAGACTATAGACCAACAGTAATAGCAATACCAAATGAAGACAAATCAAATCCAGAAGATCTATTGCCGAGGTTAAGACTACTTCAAAAACAATACCAAGATTTAATAGATCAAGATATATTAAACAAAGTACTAGGTGAAAGCTGTGAGTATTTTAAACTATACGATAAAGATAAACTTGAAGAGTTAAAAAATCTAAATTCAGTAGATATGCCACAAACACTTGATGAGTGGATGATACCAGTTGCTAAAAATGTTGATTTTTCTAAGATCAAACTACCTTTGATTATGGTTCAAGAATATGGATTAAATTTATTTTCAATGGCTGCAGGTATTGAGATACTACTTAAAGATATACAAAACTGTGATCTTAAAGTCAATACAAAAGTACAAAGTGTTAAAAGTTGTGATGATGGCTATGTAGTAGATGGTGAAAAATTTGATTATCTTATCAATTCTGCTGGATTTAAAACTGGATCAATAGATGATATGCTTGGATTTAAACGAGATAGACTTGTAGAGTTTAAAGCTGCATATGTGACAAAATGGGATGCATGTGATAGTGTGTGGCCTGAGATAATATTTCATGGAACGCGTGGAACACCTCAAGGTATGGGACAGTTTACACCATATCCAGATGGTCATTTTCAACTACACGGTATGACAAAAGATATTACACTATTTGATGATGGGCTAGTGAAAAATAAAGATAAAAGTTCTCAACCAAAGCTTGATGATAGATTTATAACAAAAATTGAGACAAATTGGGATCCAAAAGATGTAGAAAAAAGAACTAAGCTAGCTATTAAACACCTTTGTAATTTTATACCTAGTTTTTGTGGAAGCAAAGTAGCTTCCAAGCCATTGTATGGTGCTCAACAAATACCAGGAACAAATAAAGATCTTAGAGCAGCTGATGTGTCATTTGAAGGTGATAGATATGCTAGGTGTGAAGTGGTAAAGGCTTCATCTGTACTAAGTATGTGTGATCAAATACTTTCAAAGCTAGTTAGTCTAGGTTATGTTGATAGTAATCAAAAAGGCAAAAGAGATTTTGAAGGGATATATCTATCAAGTGAAGATATAAAAGAATACTCACAAAAGATAAGTCAAAGTAGGGGATATCCTAGATCTATTGGTGCTAGAAATGTGGAAACACCACAAGATAAATAAAGGTATTATAAAGAAAATCAGCCTTATCTTTTAATATAAATACCAGTATACTTACATTATATAAATTTATTAAAAGGTGTTAGAATGAAAGTTATATTATTAATAAGTGTATTTGTATCGTCATTATTTTCAGAGGTAATTGATAATATATCTAAGGGTGAAATACTTTTTATAAAAAACTGTGTTTCTTGTCATACTATAGGAACAAAAAACAATATCGCTCCAGATCTAAAAACTACATCATACAAGCGAACAAAAAAAGAAATTAGAGCTCATATTGAAAATCCAACTAGAATTTTAAAAGATTTTAACTATAAGCAAAAAACTATGCCAAAGATAAAATTATCAAATGATGAGATATATTCAATAGCAGAATATATAGATAGTTTAGAGGTACATAAGGTATGGATTAAAAGTCCAATTAAGCCTTTATTGAAGTTTTAAAATAGCTTACTGATCTCTATTGTTTTCGTAGCTTATAAAAAGTGGCACTAGCTTATCCATTAGGCTTTGCCTGTCCTTTTCATCCATCTTTTTTATAGAATTTTCAAATGATTTTGTATTTTGTGGATTTAGATTACTTGCAGAACCCATACATCCACTAAAGAAAATAGCAATTAATATTGTACTTAAAAATAATTTCATGAGATATCCTCTAGTTTTATAATATCATATGCAACCTCTTCATATGGATGTGATTGCTTTAATGAAGCTATAGCTTTTTTAATAAGATAATCTTCACATATCATCTCTACTTTATATTCTTTAACTGTTTCAATTGTGTTCAAGCTACCAACATGAGGATTTGCAGAATCTATTGGCTTAAATTGTCCAGTACCAAGTGTCTCAAAGCTACAACACTCATAATTTTTGTATCTACCAGCACCAATACTAAATAGTGCATTCTTTGTCTTCTCTTTATCTTCTATTGGTACAAAATATATTAATTTATACATTATAAGTCCTTTATATTATTTTGCCTAATTAATCCTTTATATAGAAATAACAATAATTCATAATGATATTTACCGTTATTTATTGTTATTTAAGGTTAGGTTATGCTATTATTTCAATAGTTAACAAAAACTAACGAAAAATAACAATAAAGGAATCTTCATGAATCTATCTGACCTAAAACTTCAAGATACACAGAAATCTGGTTTTGATTTAATATCAAAAATATCAATGACATTATTTGCCTCAATTATAATGCTATTGATGATTGTAAATACACTAAAAGGTGCAAGCCTTACTCAAAATTTAGGTGAAGTAAAAAGTGGTTCATTGTTGTTTAAAGCCAATGGTGGAAAGGTTGCTTATGCAACTACACTAAATAGTGATATATCTATGAAGATCACTGGATCAATAAATAGGGTTAAAGTGGTACAAAAATTCCACAACCCTACAGAATATTGGACAGAAGGTATATATGTATTCCCACTACCTACAGATGCTGCAGTTGACCATATGTCTATGAAAGTAGGTGAAAGGATTATTGTAGGAGATATAAAAGAGAAGATTGAAGCAAAAAAGATATATGAAGAAGCCAAAAAAGATGGCAAGGCTACATCACTAGTAGAGCAAGAAAGACCAAATGTATTTACTACATCTGTAGCTAATATAGCTCCAAATAGTGATATAGAAATAACTATTGAGTATCAGCAGTCTGTACTTCATAAAGATGATAAGTTTTCTATCATATATCCAATGGTAGTAGGGCAAAGGTATATTCCAGGGAAAAAAGCTATTGGTAAAAGTGGTAGTGGAACAGTATTAGATACAAGTATAGTATCAGATGCTTCAAGAATCACACCACCTATACAAGATCCACAAGATGGACTAATTAATCCTATTACAATAAATATAGATATGGATTTAGGATATACAGCTAAAGATATGGATTCCTTATATCATGATATCTATATCAAAGATGTAGCAAAGCATAAGTACCAAGTGTCATTTGATAGAAAAGAGTATGCAAATAAAGACTTTGTATTAGAATGGAAGATACAAAATGAACCAATGCCAAAAGCTGCACTATATACGCAAAATAAAGATGGAAGTGTATATGGATTGTTGATGGTTAATCCCCCTAAAAAAACTTTTATCAAAAAATCATATAGACCTAGAGAGGTGATATTTATTGTAGATAGTTCTGGGTCTATGTCTGGAGATTCTATGAAGCAAGTCAAAGAAGCTCTAAAGCTAGCTCTTCAAAAGCTAAAGCCTACAGATAGGTTTAATATCATAGATTTTGATAGTATTTGCAATCCTTTGTACCAAACAGCCAAAAAAGCTACATATCTAAATATAAGAGATGCTAAAAGATTTATAAATGATCTAGAAGCTGATGGTGGCACTGAAGCATATCCAGCTTTAAAGTATGGTCTTACAAGTACAGATAATACTTCAAATGAATTTTTGCGACAGGTGATATTTATCACAGATGGTGACATAGGAAATGAAAATAATATGTTTACTTTGATAAAAAATAAACTAGGGAAAAATAGACTATTTACAGTTGGAATTGGATCTGCACCAAATAGACACTTTATGAAAAAAGCTAGTGAGTTTGGTAGAGGCTCATTTGTATTTATTGGTAAGATTGAAGAGGTAAATCAAAAGATGTCTGTACTATATAGTAAGATATCTACACCAGCTATGACAGATATACAGGTAAATTTTCCACCTTATTTAGATGTGAAGCTAGCTCCTGAGGTGATACCTGATCTTTATGATGGTGATCAAATAGTAGTAGCTATGAAACTAGACCACTTACCAAAGAGTGATATAAGTATCACTGGAAAAATAGGGCATGATGATTGGACTTCAAATTTAACAATATCACAGCTTGATAATACAAGTGGTATTGATGTACTTTGGGCTAGAAAAAAAGTAGCTGACTATATGAATATCTATAATACAAACTATGATGACAATACTAGAAATGGAATTAAACAAGTTGTAACTGAGCTTGGATTAAAACATCATATCGTGACAAAATTTACATCACTTGTAGCTGTAGATAAAACTTCAATAAGGATAAAAGAAAAGATACTAAATACTGATGTGATGAAACAAAACTTACCATCTGGTTGGAATTTATTAGCAGATGAAAAGAAGTCTCTAAATGCACCAAAGACTGCTACAAACAGTACATTGTATTTAATACTTGGATTAGTTCTGATCTCATTTGCAGTATTTACATTATCTATATCAAGAAGGATAGAAGATGGACAAAAAGCTTAGAATATTTTTAATCTCATTGTTGTTCGTAAGTGGTGCATTGATATTTGGACAAGGGTTGTATATCCATGCCAAAGCTTATGTAGCTCAGCACTTAATAGCAAGCGCTTGGACTCAAACACTTGAACTAAATGGAGAAGAAAATATAAAACCATGGTCGTGGGCAGATACATATCCAGTAGCAAGATTAACAGTCCCTAGATTGGGTGTGGATCAATATGTACTTAAAGGTAGCTATGGGTCAAGCTTGGCTTTTGGTCCTGGTATGGATATTAATTCATACCCAGTACAATCAAATGGCACGACAATAGTAGGAGGCCATAGAGATACTAGTTTTAGATTTTTAAAAGATATACAAAATGGTGATGATATCACTTGGCAAGATAAATATGGACAGTTTCATATATATCAGATTAAAGATACCAAGATAATAGATAGCACAAAAGAAAAGTTGACAGTAGAACCAAACTCAAAAGTATTATTACTTGTGACATGTTGGCCATTTGATGCAGTAGTAGCAGGTGGTCCAAAAAGATTTGTAGCAACAGCTCTAAAGAAAGGATAAAAGATGCCTGTATGTAAAACATGTGAAGAGAAAGTAAATTTAGGAGATGTATATTGTTCATCAAAATGTAAGGAGACATATTATGAAAGTCTAAAAGTAATAGTCCCACATATATATGTAAGAAGACTATATCAGTTTTATAAAAGAAAGGAAATACCAGCACAAATTAGACAATATTCAAGAAGACATGGATTTAGACCAGATTTAGTAAGAAAAAAGATAAATAATATAGCGACGCAATATGGCTATATAGCATCATAAAATTAATAATAAGAAGGAAAGAAAATGAAGAAAATAATATTAAGTACAGTGGTAAGTGTAGTGCTAGCTACATCAACAATGGCAAATGACTGCCCAACAACAGAAGAAAAGATTGCATTTGGAGCAATATCTGTAGCACAAGGATTTATAATAGGAGGACCTATTGGAGCATTTTGGAGTTATGGTTTATTACATTATATGACTAGCTACGAAAACCCAAGCTCATGTAATGAAAATGTAGAAGTTCATAATGTAGTTATAAAGGAACCAGAAGTATTGCCTAAAA
>CAZWLA010000048.1:0-10105 GCA_964633845.1 uncultured Arcobacteraceae bacterium
TATATTTAAAAGATCTGAAGTCAAAAAAAGGAAATGTCTTTAATGCTGAAGTATTCTTTGATGGTCAAGAGATTGATATACAATATTTAAATTAATATAAAAGGGGTCTGACCCATTTTTGACAGTTTATTATGGTATAATCTATACATGACAAAAACAATTTTTAGAGAGTATGATATCCGTGGGATATATGAGCAAGAGTTGAACAAACAATCAACAAAATTAATAGGTTATTTTCTTGGACAGAAGATAAAAGAGGTAGGAGAATATGTAGCTATAGGCTATGATGCTAGGACACACTCACCAATACTTCGAGACTATTTAGCAAGTGGATTAAATAAAGCTGGATGTAAAGTATTAGATATGGGGATGGTAGCTACACCTGTAAACTATTTTGCTAACTATACTCAATCAAATGGTATCAATCCAAGTGGATCTATTATGATTACAGGTTCACATAATCCAAGTGAGTATAATGGATTTAAGATCACTATTGATAAATCACCATTTTTTGGAGAGGATATATATGCTCTTGGCGATGAAATAATTGCAAATGCCGATATGGAAATTGAAGATAATCCAGCATATATAAGCATAGATACAAAAGATCAGTATATAGCACACCTATCTAAAGAGTTTGCTCACCTAAAAGAGTTTAATAAAAAGATTATACTAGATTGTGGAAATGGTGTAGCTGGTACAGTTGTAACTGATATATTTGATAATATTGGACTTGATTATAAGTCACTTTTTACTACTCCAGATGGTACATTTCCAAATCATCATCCAGATCCCACAATAGAAGAAAATTTAATTGATATTAAAAAAGAATTAGATGGTGAATTTGATATAGGATTTGCATATGATGGTGACGCTGATCGTATAGCAGTACTTACAAAAAAGAATAATATCAAAGGTGATGAATATGCACTAATATTTGCTAAACAGATGGAGAATCCAACTGTTGTAGGTGAAGTAAAATGTTCACAAGTGATGTATGATGAGATAGATAAGATTGGTACTGCTATTATGTATAAAACTGGTCATTCAAATCTTAAAGTGAAGCTAAAAGAAACTGGTGCAGACTTAGCGGCAGAAGTGAGTGGTCATATCTTCTTCAATGATAGGTATTTTGGATTTGATGATGCTATATATGCGACATTAAGAACTATAGAGCTTATGATGAATGGTATTGATTTTGATAAAGAGATCGAACTTATGCCAAAAGTATATAGTACAGAAGAGATAAAAGTAAAAACAACTGAAGATGAAAAATTTGTTATCATTGATAGATTAAAAGAGATACTAAAAAATCCACCAGAAGATTTTCCTATGATTAAAAATATCATAGATGTAGATGGCGTAAGGGTGATATTTGAAGATGGTTGGGCATTAGTGCGAGCTAGTAATACTACACCAGTACTTGTAACTAGATTTGAATCAGCTTCAAAAGAGATAGCTTGTGAATATGAAAAAAAGATGAATAGGCTTATAGTTCAAGCCAAAGAGAATATCTAGGAATAAATATAAAATGAAATATGAAAAAAATTTTTATCAGATTAAATCAAATGATGAAATATTTGAGGGTATTAAGAGTGAAAGAGAGTATATAGGATATTATAGGCTTCCCTATCAAGACACTACAGATATAAAAGAATATACTAATACTATTAGTAAAAAGCATATAATAGTAGTTGGTATTGGTGGTAGTAGCTTGGGTGCTAGGGCTATTTATGAATTTTTACTTACTTCAAATACATATTCTAAGCAGCTTCATTTTCTTGAGACGACAGATCCACTAGATATTAATCATAATCTAAAATCAATAGATCTAAATGATAGTCAGTTTGTAATAATTTCAAAATCAGGTACTACTATGGAGACTATTGCTGTATTTAAGTATCTATCATCGTTAGTACAAATTAATAGTCAAAATTGCACGATTATATCTGAAAATAGAAGTAAACTTACAGAATATGCAAATAAACATAATATAAAAACATTTGAATTAGCAGAAGATGTAGGTGGTAGATTTTCAGTATTTTCTGTGGTTGGTCTAGTACCTCTTTCAATGCTTGGTATAGATATAGATAATCTTTTAAATGGATGCAAAAAGGTATCAAATAGCTTTTTTGATCAAGATGAGTACTATGAACCTATTATACAAAAGGCTAGATTTTTAGTAGAAAATAAAAATAGATTTAATATAAATGTATTATTTTCATATTCATCTTCACTTGAAAGCTTTAATAAATGGTATGTACAGTTATGGGGTGAATCTTTAGGTAAACTAAATATTAATAAAACTAGACAGGCCTTGACTCCAATAGGTTTAATAGGTCCAGTGGATCAGCATAGCTTTTTACAACTACTTATAGAAGGTACTAGAGATAAGACTGTGACTTTTATTAAAATTGGAGATTTTAAAGATGAGACAGCTATACCTAGTGCTACATTAGATGGATTTAATGATCTTGAGTATATAGATGGTTTAGGCTTTCAAGATCTTATAAATCATCAAGCAGATGCTACTATTGAATCAGTACAAGAACAAAAAGATATACCATGTGATGTAATTACTATTAGAACTGTAGATGAGTATAATATTGCTAAACTAATGTTTATTTATCAGCTTCTAACATCATGTATAGGTAGATTTGTACAGATTAATACATACAATCAGCCAGGCGTTGAGCATGGAAAGATTATATTAAAAGAAAATCTAAAAGGGAAATAGCCCCTTTTACTATAAGGAAAAATATTGAATAAAATAACAAAATGCCTATTTCCTGCAGCTGGATATGGTACTAGATTTTTACCAGCGACTAAAGCAATACCTAAAGAGATGCTTCCAATTTTAACTAAGCCTTTAATTCAATACGGGGTAGAGGAAGCTAAGGCAGCAGGGTGTCAGACCATGGCAATAGTGACTAGCAAGTACAAAAAATCAATTGAAGATCACTTTGATAGACACACAGATATTGAAGCAAATGTTGCAGGATCTAGTAAAGAGCAGCTTCTAAATGAAGTAAATTCTTTGATTGATAATTGTACTTTTTCATACACTAGACAGCTAGAGATGAAAGGCTTAGGTCATGCTATTTTAACTGGTAAGCCTCTAGTAGGTGATGATCCATTTGCAGTGATACTTGCCGATGATCTATGTGATAATGATGGTGATGAAGTACTTACTCAGATGATAAAGCTATATGAGCAGTATCCAGATCACTGTATAGTAGCAGTGGAGCAGATCCCACCTAAAGATACAAATAAATATGGAGTGATAGCTGGTGAACAAATAGAAGATGGTATAGTCAAAGTTGATAATATGGTAGAAAAACCAGAGCCCAAAGATGCTCCGTCAAATCTGGCTATTATAGGTAGATATATACTTATCCCAGAGATTTTTGATATCATAGAGTCAACACCTCCAGGAAAAGGTGGGGAGATACAGATTACAGATGCACTTTTGACTCTTGCTAAACAAGGAAAAGTACTAGCATACAAATTTGAAGGTAAAAGATTTGATTGTGGTAGTATAGATGGCTTTGTAGAAGCTACAAATCACTTTTATTCAAACTTATACTAATTATAGAAGGGTTCTACTCCCTTTTAAACAAACTATAAGTTTCTTTTGCTAGAATTCCATTCGTAAAACAAATAATACCTTTAATGAGAAATCATTATTAATACATGCGAGTGTGGCGGAATAGGTAGACGCGTTGGACTTAAAATCCAATTCCGGTTTCGGAGTGTCGGTTCAATTCCGACCATTCGCACCATATTAAAATGTAGAGAGCTGACAGAGTTGGTCGAATGTACCGGTTTTGAAAACCGGCGAGGGTCATACCTCCAGCGGTTCGAATCCGCTGCTCTCTGCCATTTTTAAACTTACAATTGTTCCGGATTAGCTCAGTGGTAGAGTAGATGACTGTTAATCATTTGGTCGCTGGTTCGAATCCAGCATCCGGAGCCACTTTTTATTGCAAATTACTACATACTTTTCAGCACAAACTTAAATTAAACTGAAAATGAGTCTGACCCCTTTTATGACAGCTAAATGTTATTTTATTTCGCTATTATACCCTAAATATAAATATCTAAGGATTTTGATGAAATTACTTTTTAGTTTTTTAATAATTATTGCATTTACAGGCTGTGGAGCTGACAAATATACACTTTTCCAAGAAAAAAGTTCTACTACTAAAGGTTTTTTCATACCATCAGATATGAAAGATATTAAACAAAAATCTCAAATAAATATTAAAAAATCAAAAAAATTTACATATGAATATAAAATAGCACCAAGTGATAGATTATCTGTGATGGTATACAAACACCCAGAGTTAAGTACTAGATCCGCAAATGTACAAGCAAATGCTGAGATAGGTTTACTAGTATCAAGTAGTGGCACTATCAATGTAGCACTAATAGGTGATATCAATGTCAAGGGTCTTACTGCCAAGGAAACCTCAGTACTACTTCAGAAAAAACTTTCTACTTATGTAAAAAATCCATATGTAAATGTAGAGATTATCAATAAGCGAATATATGTCTTGGGTGAAGTTAAAAAGCCTGGTATGGTTCCAGTAGATAGTGATTATATGAGTATTATTGAAGTCCTTAGTGCTTCTGGTGGTCTGACTACTTATGCCAAAAGAGATGATATTAAGATACTTCGAGGTGATCTAAATGACCCGGATATCACTACAATTAATCTTACTAATATGTCAGCACTTAAAGTAGCAGATCTAATGATTCAGCCAAATGATATTATCTATATTAGTCCAAGTGATGCAAGAGCTACAAATATTGCTATAGGTGAGATGACACCTGCTATTGGTCTAGTAAACAGTATTCTGTCTACATTTGTAAATATGAAATATCTTAGTGATAAGTAGGAAAAGCTCATGAATGAAAATAATATAAACAATAACTATATCGAAGAAGATGAGATAGACTTAAAAGAGCTTTTTAGGACAATAGTGAGAAATAAAATATATATTGTTTTATTTACTGTTGCGCTTATGTTAGGCTCTGGAGTATATGCATATTTTGCAAAAAATATATATAGTACAAGTGCGACAGTTGAAGTGAGTGAAGCCAAGAGTAGTGGTGGGCAAGATATGATGATGGAAGCTATGGGTATGTCTGGTGGATCTTCTTCGCTTGATACTGAGATAGAAGTTATTAAATCTAGATTTTTAATATCGAAAGCTTTAAAAAGTGTAGATTTTACAAAAAGATATTACACTACACGAAGATACAAAGAGGTTGAACTATACAAGTCTTCACCATTTGATGCACATATTATTAGAGGTAATGGTATCAAATTTGATATTATTGCATCTGCTGATAAATTTATATTAAATATCGATACAAAAGATAAAAATAAAAATGAGATCAAATATAGCGCTACTCATAAATGGGGAGAGCTTATTAAGCATGATCTGTTTGAGATAGCACTATACAAGAAAAAAGCTGCAATATTTGAAGATGCTAATTATAGTTTCATAGGACTTGATATACGAAATATTATAGATTCTATTCAATTAGACCTTTCAGTATCAACTGCATCTAAAAAAGCTAATATTATTAAGATAAGCTACAATGACAATGTACCAAAACGAGCACAAGAGTTTGTAAATGCTCTGTCTCAAGCTTATCTTGATCAAAATATTGATAGAAAGACAGTGGAAGCTTCAAAGACTCTTGAGTTTATCGATGAACAACTTTCTGGCATTACAACCAATCTAGAAAACTCAGAGGTAAAACTTGAGAAGTTTAAACAAAAAACTAAGCTAGTAGATATATCACTCGAGGCTCAATCAGCCGTAGAGAAGCTAAGTGATTTTGAGAGTAAGCTTGCCGAGGTTATGATAGAAGAAGATGCCATTACTATGGTATTTGATATTATGCTAAACAATAAAGACATATCTTTGGTAAATGCTACATCATTAAGCTTTAGTGATCCAATGCTTTCAAATCTAGTTCAATCACTACAAGAAGCTAGTATCAAAAGAAATGCACTGCTAGTTGAGTTTACTCAAGCTCATCCAGATGTGATCAAAGTAAATGATCAGATTAAAAATATTGAATCTATGATATTTACAACTATTGGAAATCTTAAAGAATCTATCAAAAATAGAAAAAAGTCTATCAAAAAGATCATGGCTAAGTATGGAAAAGTATTGTCTGCTTTACCTACAAATGAAAGAAAATTTGCAGAACTAAAAAGAAAGTTTATAGTAAATGAAAAGATCTATTCATTTTTATTAGAAAAGCGTGCTGAAGCTGCTATTGCTAAAGCAAGCACAGTAAGTAAAAATAGAATCCTAGATGCAGCACTAGTACCTCTAGATCCAATCAAACCAAAGAAAAAGCTAATAGTAGTAGTGGGTACTATCGTAGGGTTTATACTTGGTATTTTCTTTGTATTTTTAAGAGAATTTATTGATGATAGAATTAAGTCTACAGAAGAGGTAGAGAGACTATCAAATATACCTATGCTGGGTATTTTACCACATATTGTAAAAGAGAAAGAGGCACTTAAGGTATTTGAATCACCAAAATCAGTCGTAAGTGAGGCATTTAGATCTTTAAGGACAAATCTGCAATTTATGGCAAATGGTGATGATACATCAGTAATTGCAGTCACATCAACAGTAGGCGGAGAAGGAAAGACTACAGTATCTACAAATCTTGCAGCTATATTTAGTCTTAGTGGTAAAAAGACTATAGTTATAAATCTTGATATGAGAAAGCCAACACTTCACAAAAGATTTTCTTTGCCAAATAATGATGGGATTAGCAGTGTCTTAGCTGGAAATAGAAAGCTTGATGATGTAATACAAAATAGTGGATATGATAATCTTGATATTATCACTTCAGGTCCAGTACCACCAAATCCAAGTGAGTTAATACAGTCAGATGTGATGGATCAAACAATAGCTAGGCTAAAAGAGATGTATGATGTAATCATATTTGATACACCTCCTGTAGGTCTAGTGACAGATGCTATGAATATCATGAAAGATGCAAATATTTCTATATATGTAGCTCGAGCTAATTACTCAAAACGAAACTACTTGGATAATTTAAATAAAATAGCTAAATCAGGAAATGTAAAAGGGCTAGGACTTGTACTAAATGACTTGGGAGCTGGAAGTAGCGGTTACGGTTACGGTTACGGTTACGGTTACGGTTACGGTTACGGTTACGGTTACGGTTACGGTTATTACGCCGAGGATAAATGATAAATTTTTTTAGAAAAAAAGAATTTTTTTCTATAAGATGTGATCTTCATTCACATCTTATTCCTGGAATCGACGATGGATCTGATACTATGGAAGAATCACTTGATCTTCTTAGAGGCCTTTGTAAGCTTGGATATCAAAGAGTCATCACCACTCCACATGTGATGATAGATGCATATAATAATAGCACGCAAACTATACTAGATGGGCTTAATGATCTAAGAGCTACTGCTAGAGAAAATGATATCAATATCCAAATAGATGCAGCTGCTGAGTATTATCTAGATGAGGGTTTTTTGCCACGACTAAAAAGTGGAGATATTTTAACATTTGATGATAATTATTTGCTGTTTGAGACATCATATGTGAGTAGACCAGTCAATCTTGAGGATATGATATTTCAGATGCAAAGCTTTGGATACAAGCCTGTATTTGCACATCCTGAGAGATATAGATATATGGAAAATAAGCTGGATAAATTTAAGCAGTTAAAAGACCTTGGTGTATTGTTTCAGTGTAATATCAATTCATTTGGTGGGTATTATGGTCAAAGTGCATACAAAAATGCAGTGATGATAGCAAAAGAGGGGATGGTTGATTTTGTAGGAAGTGATCTTCATAGTGCAAAGCATCTTAAGTTTATAGAAGATGTATTTGCTAAAAGAGAATTTAATAAACTTATGAAAATCAACCCAATCGCAAAAGGGGTCAGACCCCTTTTAAGTAAAGATTAAGATATGATTAAAAAAATAGCACTTTTATTAATATTCCTTTTTGATATCTCAATATTTGCAAGTGATATAAACTTGCGAAAAGGGCATTATAGTATTTCGTATGATGCTTTGAAATTACCTGCAAATGAATCTATGGGTTTACTTGGTACTAGTTATTTGTATGATTTTGATGATAGCTATTTTGGACTTGGAATTTATAGTGCTGTTTCTGGTCATCGTGGTGGATTTTTCACTGGTGGTATAGAAGCTGGTACACGATATAAACTAACAAATACTATCAATATTGATTTGGGAATGTTTGTAGGTGGTGGAGGTGGTGGATCTGCTCCACAAGGCGGTGGGTTGATGCTGCGACCTCATGTAGGATTGGCCTTTGATCAAGATAACTACAAAGTATCACTCAGCGCTACAAAGGTTAAATTTCCAAATGGCAATATAGATTCTAATCAATTATCATTAGGACTTGAAATACCATTTGAAACTATCTACAAACAAAATACTGATAAAAAAATAACAGCAGAAGATATTAAGCAATTTATAAATCTTACAGGCAAAGATATAGGCTGGAGTGATCACTATTTTACAGTCACTGCACAAAAATATCTAACCCCAAGTGGTATCAAAAATACAGCAGGACAAAATAATCTTCAGGACATGAGTTTAGTTGGGTTTGAGTATGGTACTAAACTTGCTGGAAATAAATTTTATTTCTTTGAGACTGCTGGAGCTAGTGGTGGTGGAGCTGATGGATATGCACAAATACTTGGTGGTATTGGATACATCAAAGCATTAAGTAGAAATAGTGGTATGGTATTTAAAGCCTCTATTGGTGCTGCTGGTGGTGGAAGAGTTGATACTGGTGGTGGAATAGTACACAAGCAAAGCCTAGGTGTGTATTATGCGCTTTCAAATAGAGCTGCAATATCTAGTGAAGTTGGTCATATAGCTGCTATTGATGGTGAGTTTAGATCTCCTACTGTGAAGTTTGGGTTTAATTGGGCTACACAGTTTTTATCTATAGGTAAAAATCTAAGATCAACAAATGGCGATATAAGTTTTGACGATAATGAATGGAATATTAGACTATCAAATCAAACATATCTAAGTGATAAATCTATACGAAAAAATCAGACAGATGATACTCCTGTAGATCTAATTGGATTTAAAATAGATAGGTTTATTAGTGAAGATACATATATTAGTGGTCAAGCACTGGGTGCGTATGAAGGTAAATCAGGTGGATATGCTGTAGGTTTAATTGGAATTGGGAATAGAGTAGAAATAAATAATGATTGGTCTGTTTTTGGTGAATTTGCAATAGGCGCAAGTGGTGGGGGAAGTATAGATACTGGTGGCGGTGCTATTGTTCAACCTTCTGTAGGTACTGAATATAAAATATATGAAGATCTTGGATTTCAGGTATCTATAGGTAAAATTAAAGCACTTGGTGGGAATCTAAATACAAATGTATTTGATTTTGGACTAAATTATAAATTTAAAACCATAGAATAAAAGTTTACTTAAAAGGGGTCAGACCCCTTTTAAGTAAACTTTAATATTAGGAGAGAAAATGAAAAAAGTTAATAGCAAAAAAGCTTTTACACTTATTGAATTAATATTTGTAATTGTTGTTATTGGTATTTTGGCATCGGTTGCATTGCCAAAGTTTAATGACACAAGAGAAAGTGCTATTATAAATAATGTTAAACAAGATATATCAACTATTAAAAATTCTATCAAAAGTAGGCATATGTTAAAAGGTGATGTGACTGATGTCTCTAATGCTGTCGAGTTAAATACTGATAGATGGATTCTTGATAGTACTAATCTTAAAGTTGAGTATAAGATATCTAGTACTACTTGTGTATCTATTGAAGTTGATAAATCCAGTTCAACTCATAAGTTAGATGTGGTAATCACTCCAACATCAACTGAACTTTGTCAAAAACTTGCCGATGATGGTGTGGCAAATAGTTCAGAAACTTTATACTAAATTTAAAAAGGAAAAATTGAATACAAATAATTAAACGAATAACTATATCCAAGAGGATGAAATAGACTTAAGGGAACCTCTAAAAACACCTTTTAGAACTTCCAACTTTTTATTTTCTTGAT
>CAZWLA010000049.1:0-9446 GCA_964633845.1 uncultured Arcobacteraceae bacterium
CTATTTGCAAAACTACTTGATCAAAATGTTGATATGATTTTAGTTGGTGATAGTTTAAATATGAGTTTTGCTGGTGAGGATGATACATTAAGTGCAACGCTTGATCAAATGATATATCATACAAAATCCGTGTGTAAAGGTGCGCCAAATAATTTTGTAATATGCGATATGCCATTTGGTACATATACAGATGAAAAAATTGCTTTAGAATCTGCTGTAAAAGTATATCAACAGACACAAGCTGCTGCTATTAAAATAGAAGGTGGTAAATCAAAAGCATCAATTATTAAAGCACTTACTTCTAATTCTATTGCCGTTATGGGTCATATTGGACTTATGCCACAATTTGTACGAAGCGAAGGTGGATACAAAGTTAAAGGTAAAAATGAACAAAATACTTTAGAACTTATAGAAGATGCAAAAGCAGTTGAAGCTGCTGGTGCATTTGCTATTGTAGTTGAGGGTGTCAAAAGTGATGCTGCTAAAGCTATAACTGCTGCTGTAAATATTCCAGTAATTGGAATTGGAGCTGGGAAAGATGTAGATGGACAAGTCCTTGTATGGTCTGATATGTTTGGATTCTTTGAAGATTTCAAACCAAAATTTGTACGGCAATACCTTGATGGTGCAACACTAATCAAAGATGGCTTAAAACAATTTAATAGTGATGTTAAAGATGGTTCATTTCCAAATAGTAGTGAAGAGTATTAGTGGAAAGAATTGTAGATTTAGAAAGTATATCTTTTGAAGAAGATTCCTCTGAAGTTTCACTTCGTCCATCAATATGGGATGAATATATTGGTCAAGAAAAGATCAAAAAAAATTTAAGAGTTTTTATTGAAGCTAGTAAAAAAAGAGATGAAGCACTAGATCATATACTATTCTTTGGTCCTCCAGGACTTGGTAAAACTACATTATCCTATCTTATTTCTAACGAAATGGGTTCAAATATAAAAGTAACTGCCGCACCTATGATTGATAAGTCAGGTGATCTAGCTGCAATTTTAACAAACCTTGAAGAGGGAGATATTCTTTTTATTGATGAGATACATAGATTATCTCCAGCAGTTGAAGAGATATTATACTCTGCTATGGAAGACTATAGACTTGATATCATTATAGGTTCTGGTCCAGCAGCACAAACAGTAAAAATAGACTTACCTAGATTTACACTTATTGGTGCAACTACACGAGCTGGTATGATATCAAATCCACTTAGAGAACGATTTGGTATGCACTTTAGGATGCAGTTTTACACAGATGATGAGCTATCAAGTATTATTATACAAGCATCAAATAAACTAAATAAAGTCTCACATGATAATGCAAGCCTAGAGATTGCTAGAAGAAGTAGAGGAACTCCTAGAGTAGCCTTACGACTTCTAAGGCGTGTTCGAGACTTTGCAGAGGTTGAAAATGAGAATATGATTAATTTATCTAGGGCTTCTTTTGCTCTAAATGAATTAGGAGTTAGTGAAACTGGATTTGATGAGATGGATCTAAAATTATTAGAATTACTTCTATCAAACAAGGGTAAACCTATGGGACTTAGTACAATTGCTGCGGCACTAAGTGAAGATGAAGGGACAATTGAAGATGCTATTGAACCATATCTATTAGCAAATGGCTATATTGAACGAACAGCACGAGGTAGAGTAGCTACAATAAAAAGCTATGAATTATTTAGACTTACTCCACCAGCTACAGACCAGGGAGGTCTTTTCTAATGAAACCTATACATTTTTTAAGTGCCGTTTTAATTGCTACACTTGTAGTATTGTGGCAACTTTTTGATCCATTCTTAAAATCAATATCAGTTGCCTTACTTTTAGCAATTGCAACAAATAGTATTAAAATGAATATAGAATTTAAATTAAAAAATAATTTTTTAACAACTCTTAGTATGACTTTACTTCTTGGATTACTATTCTTTATACCTCTGCTATATTTTATTTCGGCATTTGTAAAATATCTTAATACTGTAAATCAAGATGAACTAGTATCACTTTTTGAGCAAAGCAAAATATTTGTAGCAAATATATCAAGTGATTATGAATTTATTAAAATGCAACTACAAGAACTATTGAATAAAATTGATATTCAATCTATAATATCTCAAGTATTATCTTTAGGTACTTTTTTAGGTAAAAATACAGCATCATTTTTTGTTGATATGATTATGATATTAGTATTTTACTCTTTCTTTATATACTATGGTAGAGAGTTAGTCTCATATGTCAAAGATATTCTTCCTCTTAAAAAAGAAGATAGTAATACTTTATTTTTAGAAGTATCAAATGTGATGGGTGTTGTATTTTATTCAATTATAGCTACAGCTTTACTTGAAGGTGTATTATTTGGTATATTTGTATCTCAATTTGGATACGATGGACTTCTTACAGGAATTCTTTATGGATTTGCTTCACTTATTCCAGTAGTTGGTGGAGCACTTATGTGGGTACCTATTGCACTTATTGAAATATTTAGTGAAAATATATCAAATGCTATTTATATAGTAGCTTATTCTATTGTTATGATTTCAATTATTGCTGATACTATTATAAAACCAATGATAATAAGCTATATCAATAATCAAATAGTTAAGACACCTACAAATATAAATGAGATACTAATATTCTTCTCTATATTAGCAGGTCTTAGTACATTTGGATTTTGGGGTATGATTATAGGTCCTGCTACAGTGACATTCTTTATATCAATTTTATATATTATAAAAAAACATCATTTAGTAAATAACTAAATAAATCTAGGAGGAATAATTAACATGAGACAAATTCATAGAAAAATAGGAATAATTTTAGCACCATTTTTAATAATTTTATCAATTAGTGGTATAACTTTACTTTTTAGAAAAACAGAGATATACAGCAAAGAAACTAAGTCATTTTTGGTTTCTTTACATACTTGGGAGATAATTATGCCTTATATTGGTATGATATTAGGATTAGGTGTTTTGTTTATGAGTATTAGTGGTATGTATATGTATTTTAAAACTAAAAAAAGAGATATATCTAAATAATATACCCAATAATCCAGCCCAGTGCAAATCCAATAAGGTGAGCATACCAAGCTACTGGCATCCCTAGAAGCAGAGGTGCAAACGATATTAATAAGATCCAGATGATCATACCTTGTCTTTGGTATTTATCTTTAAGAGCAATAAGACCAATTATTACAGATATTGCTCCTGAAGCTCCTACAAGGTTACTCATACTATCAAAACTATACATATATAGCAAGCTTAAAAATGAGGTTAAAATACCACCAACAAAATATATAATTAAAAACTTTTTAACTCCAAAGGCCTGCTCAATTAGATTTCCAAATTGAAATAAGATAAACATATTCATAGCAATATGAAATAAACCACCATGAGTAAATATTGTTGTTAGTGGTTGCCAATAAAATCCATAAGATAAGAATAGGGAATTAAGACCCATAATAATAATACCATGCTCTATACTATTTTGGATTAAATATCCAATAATAGTAATAAATATTATTATATTTGTAGCAGAGAAAGTTTTGACATTAGTTAACATATACTAAACTAATGCCTCTTTTAATACCTCATCTATTCTAGATACTGATATTATATTAATTGCAGATTTTACCTCATCAGGTATATCTTTTAAATCTCTTTTGTAATTTTTAGATGGTATTAGTGCTGTTTTTACACCAGCTTTATATGCAGCTATAAGCTTCTCTTTTAATCCACCAATAGGTAATACTTTTCCAGTTAATGATAATTCCCCAGTCATAGCAACATCTGCTCGAACTTTTTTATCACTAAGTATTGATGCAATAGTCACAGCCATTGTTATACCAGCACTTGGTCCATCTTTTGGTGTTGCACCATCTGGAATATGTAAATGAATATCATAAGAGTCATATACTCTCATATCTTCATCTTTTGCATTTTTTAAAATATTTTTTGCTGGTATTGATATACTTTCATTGTCAATTAAAACTTTCACTACACTGTATGATATTTTGGCTGACTCTTTCATCACCTCACCCATCTTACCTGTTAAAGACAGTTGTCCTTTACCTTTAATCTTTATAGCTTCTATTTTTAATAGATCTCCACCTACTGCTGTCCATGCTAGACCATTAGTAATTCCAATTTGCGGCTTTTTATCAGTTGGCTCAATTTCAAATACAGGATTATCTAAAAACTTTTCAATATTTTTTGTATTTATTTTTACTTTTTTAATTGATGTATCATCTATCATCATTTTTACAGATTTTCTAAATAGTTTTGCAAATACCCTTCTTAGGTTTCTAACCCCTGCTTCTCTTGTAAACTTCTCTATTATAGTTTCAATAGTTGCTTTATTTATACTAATCTCTTTAGATTTCAAGCCATGTTTTTTAAGCTCTTGTGGGATTAAATAATCTTTAGCAATATGATATTTTTCACTTGGCGTATAAGAACTTACTTGTATAAACTCCATTCTATCCCTAAGTGGTGCAGGAATACCTCTAAGATCATTTGCTGTTGCAACAAAAATAGCGCTACTAAGATCAATATCAAAATTAAGATATAAATCTCTATATTCACTATTTTGCTCTGGATCTAAAATCTCAAGCATTACAGATGTTGGATCACCACGATTATTACGACCTACTTTATCAATCTCATCAAGTACTATAACTGGATTCATCGTCTTCGCAGTTATTAAGCCCTGCACTATTCGTCCAGGCATAGCTCCTACATATGTTCTTCTATGTCCTCTTAATTCATTTACATCATCAAGTCCACCAAGAGCTACTCTCATAAGAGATCTTTTTAATGCTTTAGATATAGAGTTTGCCAATGATGTTTTACCAACACCTGGAGGTCCTACAAAACATAATACAGTACCTTTTGTACCTCCTGACTTTATTCCTCTTTGTTCTAGAAGTTGTTTTACAGCAAAAAATTCTGTAATACGTTCTTTTGGTTTATCCAAAGAATAATGGTCTTTATTTAATTGCTTTTCAACACTAGATACAGATATCTTTTTATTTGAATATTTACCAAATGGTATCTCAAGCACTTGCTCTATATAAGTTTGTAAAGTTGATGCATCTGGGGAATCTGGATGCATTCTTGATAATTTATCAATTTGCTTACCTATCTCCTTATATCCATCTTTAGAAATATATTTTTTTAAATTTTTTAAATTTTTTCTATATTTCTCTATCTCTTGATCATTTGAACCATTTTCACCTAACTGACTTTGCAATTCTTTAATCTGTTGCTTAATAAAATAATCTTGATTTGTTTTTTCAATTTTTGAGCTTACTTGCTTAGCTACATCTTTTTGCAATCTAATAGCTTCAACTTCTTGCTTCAAGTGATCGATAATAGATATAAGTCTTTTTTCTACATCCAGTTCTTTAAATAATTGATATGCATCTTCTTTTGTTAGTTTTAATACAGAAGAGATTAAATCTGCAATTCTAATTGGATCTTCATTTTCATTAATTGTAGTAATTAAATCAGATGGAAATTGTTTATTTACTTTTGCAAACTGCTCCAAATTATCTTTCAATATTGATATAGTTGCATCAATTTTTGGCTTATCATATGGTTCTTCTTTTAAAAGATTGGTCATTACACTTACTGGGGATGGTTTAGTTACATCGCCTATAATACCTTTAGCTAAACCTTGAAATAATATCTTTACTCTACCATCTGGTAAAGTAATTTTTCTCATAATATTTCCAACTACACCTACATTGTAAAAACCATCTAATCCTCTTTTCCCTTCAGCACCTGGATGACTAACTGCAACAATTACTAGCTTATTATTATCAATTGCTTCTTGAACAGCATTTAAATTTTGTTCATCACTCAAAAAAATAGGTGCAATCATAAATGGATATAAAAATATATCATCTTCTATGATTAATGGCAGACTCTGTGGAAATTGATCGTAATTTGCTAATTCCATATACCCAATCCATTTTCAAATAAAGCCTGATACCAAGGTATTTTAACATCCACAATCTCTTTTTGATTTTTAAAACTTTCTTGAGCTTTTTTATCATATACTAAAGCTGCTTCTGGCTTATCAATTCTCACATAAAGTTCTGAAATTTCCTTATCAAATGATGACTTAGCCATTAAAAGTCTTATATGCATTGTCTGCACTAAATAAATATATGGTGAATTTGCATAATTTGTTTTAAATTCATCAATCTCCTCTAATATCTCTAAAATTAACTGCTGCTCTCTATATTGACTTTTGAAAGATAAAAACTTTGACTTAATCTTAAGATATCTCATATAATCAATATTTTTCGAATATGCAAATCTTTTAATATATTCATCAAGGTAATAATTTGCCATCTCATACTCTTCATTATCTATATGAGCATCTACAAGTACCATCATTGAAGGTTCAATAAGTGGAGAATTTCTATGTTCACTTTCAAGTGATGCAAATGTATCATCAGCTAAATCAAGCTGACCCATTGTAATATCTTTTAGAATTTTATTATACCAATACACTGCTGGTTTATTATATTCTTCATTTTCCACCTTAGATGCACAGCCAACGAATAGTACTGATACCATTACTACTATAAATAACTTACTTATAATTTTAGTCATCAAATATTTTCCTTTAGTTAATAATAATATTATATCTAATATAATTTAAGTGTAGCTCTAAATTAATGGATAAAAATGAAAAATAGCTTTACTTTATTAGAAACAGTATTTTCACTTACTATTATCGTTATTATGTTAGGTAGTATGTTTAATTTAATCACTCAGTACTCTAGCTACGATAAATATAATGATATTCAAAATGCAAAAAATCAATTTCTAATAAACTCATCACAGACAAACTATAATTCAGAGTATATATTACTTGAGAGAAGGGCAACTCCTTGATTTATAAAAGAAAAGCTATAGTTTTATTTGAACTTATTATATCTATTTTTATACTTAGTGTCATATCCATTTATTCACTAAAATTTACAAATACTATATATCATCAAAATATAAAAAATTTAACTCTAAACTTTTTAAAACTAGATCTTGAATCTACACAACTATATATTGAAGAAAATGGTATAAATAATATTATATTTAATCAAGACAATAATAAGATATATGTAAATAACAACTTATTGTTAGATAATGTAACAAGCTACAGTTTAAGTACTATAGACAATTTAAATAAAATTGATATATGTTATAAACTAAAGTATGAAACATGCCAGAAATGGATATTTTATAGATGATACAACCTTCACATCACAAAAAATCTTTTGCTATTCTCATAGCAGTATTGCTTATATTTATATTCTCATCAATTACTTTATCTATTGTAGAAACAAAAATAATGACTCAAAATATAGATAGCTACAAATATTTTCATATACAGTCAAAACTACACTTAGAATATATTGAAAACTATATTCTAAAATACAATCAGATTCCCAATAGCTCTATTTGGGATAATAACAACGAAAATTACAATATAGATATAATTGCATCAGATGATAGAAAAATATTTGATATTTTTGTTTCACCAAAAGAGGATATTGAAGTTAGAGTACATAAAAAAGTTATAATTGATTAGCTATATATTTTATAGCATTAATATAACTCTTTGCAGAAATGTGATTATCTTTTTTATAAGCAATATCAAATGCTGTACCATGATCTACTGATGTTCTTAAAATTGGTAAATTTAAAGATACATTAATAGACTTATCAAAGTAAAGAGCTTTTAGAGGTGCCAAACCTTGATCATGATACAAAGCTACAAAATATGTATAGTTTTTTCTAAAATTTGGTGTAAATGCAATGTCAGGAACTATAGGGCCTTCAAATATATTAAAACCTATTTTATAATTAATATTTTTAATAGCATCTTGTATAATATTTTCTTCATCGCCAAGTACGCCATTATCACCTGCATGAGGATTTAAACCAAGTACTGCAATTTTTTGTTTTTTTAATTTTAATGATCGATACAAATCATATAAAAATATTTCAAATCTATTTAAAGTTAGACTATTTGCCACATCCTTTAAAGGAATATGTTCTGTATATAGTGCTACATACATATCTTTGCATCCTAGCATCATAATTGCATCTTTAGCAAATATATCTCTTAGCATATCAGTGTGCCCAACATAGTTAATACCTGCTTTACTCCAAGCCTCTTTATTTATGGGCATTGTGCAAATAGCATCAACTACACCATCTTTTGCTAAAGTAATTGCATCTAAAAATGAGTCATATGAAAACTTACCCGATTTTTTTGATATAAATCCAGGTTTTATTTTCACTTTACCTTTTGTGCCAGTTATTTTAAAATCTTTTGGTATTTTAGTCTTAAGTAACTTTGATGCTTGCCTTAGAAGATCATCATTAATACAATATATAGGGTCAACATATTTTATAATATTTTTATGATTACAAAGTGCTAGTTGTATACCTACACCATTTATATCACCTATAGAGATAGCTACTTTTAGCTTTTTATCCATTATACTTATTCTTCAATTACTTTTTTCATATCAACTATAGCTGTTTGCAATCCTGTAAATACAGATCTAGCAACAATACTTTGACCAATATTTAATTCAATAATATTATCTATATCACACATGTATTTTACATTTTGATAATTTAAGCCATGTCCGGCAGCCACTTTTAAATATAATTTAGAAGCTTGCTCTGAGGAACTTTTTATCTCTTCTATACTCTTATCAAGCATACTTGATAGTTCAGCTCTTGGTAATTCTAACTCTTTTATACTATGATGAGTTTTCTCTAATCCACTATTTAACATTGCATATATATTTGCAAACTTCCCTGTATGAAGTTCAATCCATTCTACATTTAACTTAGAACTTAATTCAATCATTTCAGAACAAGGATCTATGAATAAAGATACATCTATTTCATTTGCATGTAATTTTGAGATAGCTTTTTTTATTTGTTCAAAATTACCTTCTAAGTCTAGACCACCTTCAGTTGTTACTTCTGCTCTATTTTCTGGTACTAATGTAACTCTATGTGGTTTTAAATCACATACTATATCAATAATTTCATCATTTATACTACACTCCAAATTTACAGGTAATACAGATAAATTTATTATATTTTTAGCATCAGCATCAACTATATGTCTTCTATCTTCCCTTAAGTGAATAGTAATTTGATCAGCACCTGCCCTTTTACAAATTCCTAGTGCATCTAGCGGATTTGGATCATTAATCTGCCTTGCTTCTCTTAATACTGCGATATGGTCAATATTTACACCTAATAACATCTATAGCCTTTTTGTTAATATACTTGATTATACTAAATATACTCTAAAGAAATATCACCATTATTATAAAATACTTGAATATTATATCTTTTATGATTAGATGAACATAGATTATCTAGTTTAATTCCATTACCATAA
>CAZWLA010000050.1:0-8797 GCA_964633845.1 uncultured Arcobacteraceae bacterium
GTGCTTAAAATGTTTAGAAAGTTTTAATGATATTGATAAAATATTATCAGAACCAATTGCAAATGCAAATAGTAAAAGTACGGGAATAAGTAGGATTATAATACTTTTATTTATATTCTTTATAAAAAACAATGGAGCAAATACAAATATACTAAAATGTATAAATCCCGAAATAATAAAAATTATATTTCCTCTTTTATAGTTTTTCTCAAATGTTACTAACAGAACAGAATAAACTAATAATGAAGTAGAAACAAATTGCCTCACAAGATGTGAACTATGATTAAATAACAATCCTATACAAATGGAAAAAAGTACCATTAAGATTAAGACCTGTGTATTTTTATTAGAAAAACTTTTATTTATAATTTCTAACGATTTGAAATAGGTAAAATATGCAACAAAACTCCAAAACAATACTGTTATTTCAGTATTGTCAAATATTTTTACTAAAATCATACTAAGATAATAAAACACAAAATCTATATGAACAAATAAGAAAAATTCTAGATATTCTTTCTCTTTTAATACTTCAAACATAGAATAATATTCTGCTAAATCAGAAGTAGGTGTTTTTGTATAATTAATCAGTCCTAAAGTCAAAGACAATAATATAAATACAATGTTAATATTATTTCTTTTGACTAATGATATAAATGTATATAGTAAACTTATTAATAAAGGAGATAATGGGAATAATAAATATAAATATCTCATAATCACATAACTTAAATAAATATTTTATCTATAGTAAATTTACTATATTGATTAAGAAGCCACTCTTTAGATTTATTTTCAAAGTTAATATTACCATTCATAAATTCTTCTATCATATTTTTTGCTATATCATCATCAAGATCTAATTTTAATACTCCATCATCTGGCAATTCTGTATTAAATCCATACTGATTATCCATAACTGCAACATTACCGTTATAATAAATAGATTTTACTAATGCACCTTCTATAGGAGAAGACCACATTGACAAACATAAAACTAACCTTGCTTTTTCTACGATTTCTTTTAAGCCATTATCCCAAGAGATATCTAAAAATTTTATATGTTCTGATACATTTTTTATTTCATTGGGTTGTTTCGATGGAAATATAAATTTATATTGAGGTAGCATTTGAGCTAGATTATAGGCAAATGCAAAACCTTTCGCATCTACTAAATGATTATGAAATACTATAGTGTTTTTTTCAATATCACTTCTTTGTTTCAAATTAATCTTAGTAAAATCAAACTCTCCTGTATTCATACCCACAACTGTAATATTAATATCATCTCCATAAAATTTTTGTAGTAGTTCTTTGTGTGATTCAGATTGAACATATATCTTTATATTTTTTATTTCAGATTTTATAAAATTCATAAAGTTTATATATTCATCTTTTGTATATGGATTTGGGTATGATTTACAACTATTATCAATATCATTAAAACTTTCTAAACATTTTAAGCACTCACCATTTAGATAATTATATGACTTCATACAGAAAAAACTATTGTCCATAACATACCATTTTACAACACTATTATTTTTTATCAATTTTTTAAAATTATTGATTCCTATACTTTGTGGATGCAAAAGGATTATCTCGGAATCTTTTATAGAACTAATCAAAAAACTAAATCTTATTCCCTTAATCACTCTAAAAAATAATTCAACAACAAGCTGAATTATTTTTTTTTCTTTTAAAAGTTTTCTTATTGATTTATTTGCAAACTTATAAATACTCTTATACTTATATTTATCTGCTTCTTTTGTAAGCTGCGTCATTAATCGTCCTACACCAGTAAAGCCTGGACCAATACCACTTATCAAATATTTTTTCATTATTTACTTTCTACAAATTCTCTGATTTTTTTAATCATATAATTTATAGCTTCATCACCCATACCAGGATATAAGCCTATCCAAAAGCTGTCATTCATGATTTTATCTGTAACTTTTAAATCACCTATTACTCTGTAATCTGTATCTAAAACCATATGATCAAACATAGGATGTTTTATCATATTTCCTGCAAAAAGATTTCTTGTTTGGATTTTATTATTTTCTAAAAACTCTACTAGTTCATTTCTTGTGAAGTTTACTCCATCTTTTAGAGTCATCATAAATCCAAACCAAGATGGATCAGAGTTTGGCTGAGTCTCTACAAGTTGTAATTGCTCTAAGTCTTTTAGTCCGTCATATAGTTTCTTTTGATTTTCTTTTCTTTTTTCTACAAATGTTGGGAATTTTTCAAGTTGAGCTACACCAATCGCTGCTTGCATATCGCTTACTTTGAGGTTAAATCCAAAGTGAGAGTAAACATACTTATGATCATATCCTTTAGGAAGTGTTCCAAAACTTTGTGAAAATCTACATCCACAAGTATTATCAATACCACTTTCACACCAACAGTCTCTCCCCCAGTCTCTCATGCTAAGCATTATCTTTTTAAGAAGTGGATTATCTGTATATGTTGCTCCACCTTCACCCATAGTCATATGGTGAGGAGGATAAAAACTAGATGTTCCAATATCTCCCCAGGTTCCAGTTGGTCTTCCTTCATAAGTTGAACCTAATGCATCACAATTATCTTCGATAAGCCAAAGGTTATGTTTATCACAAAATTCTTTTACTGCTCTAAGATTAAAAGGATTTCCTAAACTATGTGCTATCATGATTGCTTTTGTTTTAGGAGATAATGCTTTTTCTAACTCATTTACATCTAAATTTGCACAAGTTAGTTCCATATCTACAAATACTGGCACTGCACCATATTGAACTACTGGTGCTACAGTTGTAGGAAATCCTGCAGCTACGGTGATAACTTCATCACCTCTTTTAACTTGTCTCTCTTTGAGTAGTGGAGAAGTTAAAGCATAAAAGGCTAAAAGGTTTGCCGAACTTCCAGAGTTTACTAAAAATGCCCATCTTACATTTAAAAATTTAGCCAACTCTTTTTCAAACTTTTTAGAATATTCTCCATAAGTCAGCCAAAAGTCAAGTGAGCTATCTACAAGATATTGTATCTCTGTTTCATCAAATACTCTTCCAGCATAATTTACTCTTGATTCACCATCTACAAATTCTCTATCTTGAACTGGTTTATGTACTAACTCATAATATTCTTTTGTTTTAGTTAATATCTCTTGTTTTAATTGTTCTTGTTGTGTCATTTTATTTTTCTCCTATTGTTTTTATAATCGCTTCTTCAAGTGTGTACTTTTGTTTCCAGTTTGAAACTAATATTCCACTGTCATATGGTTTCATCACTTCTCTATCACGATAAGGTCTTCCACCCCAATTAATATTTAATTTTTTCTTAGTCACTTTTTCAAAAAGTATTGCCAATTTTTTTAAAGGCATTCTTTGACTTGATGAAACTACATAGCAACTATTATTATATATTGTATTATCATCGTTTTGTAGATTTTCTATCATCGTTTTAAAAGCACTTAATACATCTTCAATATAACTTATATCTATCACTTGCTCACCTTTTGACATATCCAATATTTCACCAGATTTTGAATACTTGTCCCATAAATTAAAAATTTTTGGTCTTGTATCATTAGGTCCAAAAGTATCATTCAATTTAATTGTTGTAAAAATTAAATCTGATATTTGTGTATAGTATTTTGCAATATCTTGAAATGCTTCTTTTGTAGCTGCATAAAGATTTACAGGGTTATAATCTTCACTTTCATAATTTTGCCAAAATGTACCAGTATTAATACACCACTTTACATTATATTTTTTGCAAGCTTCTAGTAAATAAACTCCAAACTTAATATTACTTTCAAGTAAACTATCTATTTGATTTACAGTATGTTCCACAACCACATTAGATGCAAAATGCAATACACCATCTATATTATTTTCAGAAAAAATCGTATCTATTTCAGAAAAATCAGCAAATCTTTCAATAGTACAATTTAATGCCTCTAATTGGCTAATATCACTAGAGTCTCTAATTAATGCAATGATGTTATATTCTTCAGAATAAGCTTTAACAAATTCTCTTCCGATATATCCTGTCGCACCTGTAATTAACATTGTCATTAATTTACAGCCCACTCAATATTTTTACTTTTTGCATCACTAATATAGTTTTCCAAGTTATTTTGAGTTAATACTTTTTTATCTTCTTCATAATAAGCTTTATACCATTTCACAGTTTTTTCAAAAGTTGTATCACTATCCCATACATCTTTCCATTTTAAAAGGATATGTGCTTTTGAACAGTCTAGTTTTAGTAAGTTTGCTTCATGAAGTTGATTTGGATCACGATTAATTTCATAATCAATTTTATCCCAATGTTTTTTTACATTTTTTACCACCTCTTCTACAGTGATACTTCCCTCATCACTTGGTCCAAAGTTCCACGCTTCAGCAAACTCTACTTTTTCTTCAAGTAACTTTTGACCAATATGTAAATACCCACTTAGTGGTTCAAGTACATGTTCCCAAGGTCTTGTAGCATATGGGTTTCTTATACTTACTTTTTTACCTTGAGAAACTGAAACCATAATATCAGTGATAAGTCTATCCTTTGCCCAGTCGCCTCCACCTATTACATTTCCAGCTCTACAAGTTGCCAGAAGTGTATTATGAGTTTTCTTATATTCTTTTGGATTAAAATATGAATTTCTATAAGATGTTGCTAGTAAATCAGCACACCCTTTTGATGAGCTATAAGGATCATAACCACCCATTGGGTCATTCTCTCTATATCCCCATATCCATTCTTTATTCTCATATGCTTTATCACTTGTAATATTTACTATAGCTTGTACACTATGTTTCCTACAAGTTTCAAATACTTTGAGTGTTCCAATTACATTTGTTTCGTATGTTTCAATTGGATTTTCATAAGAAAGTCTTACTAGGGGTTGTGCTGCAAGATGAAATACTACCTCTGGCTTATATTTACTAAATACTTCATCTAATTTATTTAAGTCTCTTATATCTCCAATTATTGACTCTATATCTAATCCTAATAAAGATATGTGATTAGGTTTTGTTGGAGCTTCAAGAGAATATCCTATCACTTTTGCTCCCATTTGATTTAGCCAATATACTAGCCATGAACCTTTAAAACCAGTATGACCTGTAACTAATACAGTTTTACCTTTGTAAATACCATTAAATAGCGAAGTCATATTTCACTCCATTATTCAAAATTAAACATTCAACATTTAACATTATTTATCCCATACTTTCCATGGAGCTTTACCACTATCCCAAAGTTTATTGAGATCATTTTTATCTTTTAAACTATCCATTGGTTTCCAAAAACCTTCATGCTTAAATGTAAATATCTCACCATCTTTTGCTAAGTTCATCAAAGGAGCTTGTTCAAATACTGTCTCGTCACCTTCAGTAATATAGTCAAATACTTTTGGTTCACATACAAAAAATCCCGCATTTATCCAGTTACCATCACCTTTTGGTTTCTCTTTAAATTCATGTACTTGATTGTTTTCATCAATATTTAATGCACCAAATCTTCCATCAGGCTGAGCTGATGTCATAGTCATAGCTTTTCCATGAGATTTATGAAATTTTACTAATTCTTCTATATTTATGTCACTTACTCCATCTCCATAAGTAAGCATAAAAGGCTCATCACCTACAACATCTTGAGCTCTTTTTACTCTGCCACCAGTCATACTATCAAAACCTGTATCTAAAAGTGTTACTTTCCATGGTTCACTTGAATTATTTAACACTTCCATTTTTCCCGTACTCATATCAATAGTTACATCACTTTGGTGTAAAAAATAGTTTGCGAAATATTCTTTTATATAGTATCCCTTGTATCCAAGTAATATTACAAAGTCATTGAACCCATACTTAGAATAAATCTTCATAATATGCCATAAGATTGGTTTACCACCTATTTCTACCATTGGTTTTGGTCTTAACCCTGTTTCTTCACTTAGCCTAGTTCCTAACCCGCCTGCTAGCAATAATACTTTCATATATATCTCCTTATTAAACTTTTTAGTCTTTGTAAAAAACTTCTCTGACTTATCTTATAAAAATTTTCTATAATTCTTTTATTTAATTGAATATCTTTTTTTATTTGAATATTTGTAATGCTTTCTAAATTATTTTTAAGTCTACCGCCATTATCATTACCACAATGCACCCCACTACCATCAAACCCTTCATTGTTTACAAGTGATTTTATAGGGTAAACACAATAAGAATCATTGATACTATGAGCTAAACAAAACCTTATAGCCCAAGAATCTATTTTACCTTCCATTTGACTTTTTAGCATAGGGAAAAGATCTTGTCCACCTCTGTTAAACTTATTTATCTTGGCTTTATCATTTGTAAGTTCATCAAATATTTTCACATCCCAATCTACATTATTCCATCTATCGTTCCAAGTTCCCCAACTCCAAGACATACACCTGTAACTAAGATATACTTCATCATGATAATCAGTTGGTATATTTAAAACTTTTTTAGGATAATTAAACCCTGTAACAGAAAATATATCTTTTCTTTCTTCATAAACATCCAAAGCTTCATTCATAAACTTCAAAAAATAAGGACTAGTAACTAAATCATCCTCAAGAACTATTATCTTTCCATACTCATTGATGATTTTAGTTACACCATCAATTATAGAGTTTGCCAATCCCCAGTTTTTTTCTCGCTCGATAATCGTAACCTTTTTAAATCCGTCTATTGATTTGATATATTCTCTTACTTCATTTACTTTTTCTATAGCATTTTCATTTTTAGCTGCATCAGAGTAGATAAAAAGTTCACTGTCACTTGCTAGCTCATTTTTTTTCAACGCTTCTATAGTTTGTTTAGTATGATTTGGACGATTATATACAAACAGTACAATTGGAGCTAAATTTATTTCCATAATTTGCCTTTAACTTTATTTTTTATTTTTCTAATATATTTTTAGGAACTCCATAAATCCAACAATATCTATTTCAAATTTATATCTATTAATGGCTCCATTACTGTATCTTAAATATAAATCTTTTAATTCATTCTCAGGTTTCAGTATTAACTTTTTTAATACATTAGTTTCAAAAGGAATACCATGAATAGAGCTATTAAATTTAAAAGTATATAAATTATTTTGAATTGATGTTGAAAGTTCTAAATCTTTTTTGTCTGTTAGTGAATTGCTACCTACAAAATAATAAATATTTGCTTTAGAGTTTTCTATTAGGTATTTTATATTTCCGTACTCTTTCGTAGTATCATGTTCCAAATATTCCCAAATATATTTATTATTTTTACCTTGAAAACTTAGGTCAAATTGACCAGCAAAATTAAATACATACTTAGCATTTAGCTTACATCCTAAAATAGTGGCAATAAATCCACCAGCACTACTACCAATAGTAATAATCTCGTATCCTACAGTTTTTGCTTTTATAAACTCTACAAGTTTATCAATACTGTTTATAGTTGAATTAATCCCTTTTATGTACCACTGCTTAAATACATCTCTTATATATATATTTAATCCAGCATTTTGTATCTCCCAATCTCTTTTTATCCATTCAAATTTATTACCATCTACCATATATTTTTTAAAAATCTCATATTCATTTGGACTATATATACCATTTGATGAACAATATATAACAGCTAATTTTTTTTTCGATACTTTTTCAATGATATAGTTGTCCATATTTTCATATGCTTCAATTACTAAGGAATCAGTTAAAGAATCAAAAGACTTACTCACTTTTACTACCCCTTGAATAATTTGGTATTATTACCCTTACCAACCCTCTAAAAGATATTCTTAATATATTTTTTAGCAAATATTTTTTTGGACAGGAAAGTATCAAAAAGCTTATAAAGTAGATTGGATTATTAGGATACTTTTTAGAAAAAAACTTTTTCAAATAATCCAAATAGTTTTTATACTTTATCTTATGATATCCCGTTGTTTCAGTATCAAATATAAGTTTTAAGTTTTCTTCAATTTTTAGCTTATACCCATTATTATAAGCTCTAATTGTAAATTCATAATCAGACAAATAATGAGGTAATATCATAGGGTGAAATCCACCAATATCTAAAAAATCCTCTACTTTTAAAAACAATCCTCTAGTAGATAAACAGTTTATATCTTCTTTATTTTTTGCTTGATTAAAAGTTAATCTATCCCAATCTACACATACTCCAGAGTCAACATGATTATTATTTTTATCATAAGCTTGTGCTAGAAAAAGCGTTTTTTCATTTTTATGAAGTAAATCAACTCCCATTTGTAGAAAATCTTCGGAAATGATCGTATCATCATTGATTAATAAAACTTCGCCACAAGTAGCATTACTCTTAACCCATTCATATCCTTTATGAAGTCCACCACCCCACCAAAGATTTCCATCACCTTTTAGTATGATACTATCAGGTAAATAAGAAAGAACCATCTTATCTGTATCATCAGTTGAACCATCATCTACAAGAATAAGTCTAAATTTTTTATATTTTTGCCTTACTAAAGACTTTATAAAAAGTTCCGTAATGTTTTTTCTATTGTGTACAGGTAAAATAATATAAATCATAAATTTAAATCCTTAATTTTCACAGCTGGATTTCCACCATAAATTGTATTTGATTCAACATCTGAAACAACTAAAGAGCCTGCTTGCACAATACTATTTTCACCTATACTTACACCTTTTAATACTATACTATTTGCTCCAATAAATACATTATCTTTAATAATCACTTCTTTACAACCTAATATATAATGGCCTGATTTGTCAAGACAACTTTTCATAAAATTTATTTCCCTCATA
>CAZWLA010000051.1:0-7955 GCA_964633845.1 uncultured Arcobacteraceae bacterium
CACAATCACTACAAACTTGATATTTAAAATTTGCTCTTGTAGGTAAAAATATAATCACTTGTTTTTTATTCTCTAGTGTATTAGATATCTTATCAAGTACTTTTTCATTTAACTGTAGTTCTGAATTATAAAAAGTTATATTATTCTTTTTTGAATTAAAATATTTTTGCTTTAGTCTAAAATATGGTACTTTTACAAAAGAGCTTATAGATGGTGTCGCACTTCCAAGTATCACTTGTATGCTATACTTACTACCAAGATATAGACTTAAATCTTTTGCATTATATCTTGGTTTACTATCACTTTTATAAGAGCTATCATGCTCCTCATCCACTACAATAAGACCTAGCTGCTTAAATGGTAAAAATAGTGCTGATCTAGCACCTGCTACTATTTTAATACTACCATCTAGTATACCTTCTAAAATAGTTTCTTTTTTCTTTTTTGTTATTTTACTATGCCAAAGTGCAATAGTCTTGCCAAATACTTTTTCTAATCTTTTTTGCATTTGTGGTGTTAGTGATATCTCTGGCATTAAAAGAACTACTTGATTACCTTGATCAATATGTTTAACCATAGAGTGAATATAAATTTCAGTTTTACCACTACCTGTATCACCAAACAATAGTGAACTATTATGTTCAAGTGTAAAGTTATAAGCATCTTTCTGCACACTAGATAATTCTATATCGCTTTTGTAGATTGGTGCGATAGTATTATATTTAATATCATTTCTAAATGGATGATATAAGCTTAATGCCTCACCAATACTACATACATAATATTGACTAATAAATTTAGCAGTTTCCAGCATATTATTGTCATAAGAAGAATTATAGATCTCATCAATATCTCTACACTTAAAATCAGGTATCTTAACTTTATTTATAACGACAGCGTCACTACTTAATTTTCTACCTCTAAGTGGTACTGATACTTTTGTACCAATATCAATATCATGTAATGATTGGTAAGTCAAAAGTCCTAAAGGAGATTTAAGGAGTGATACTTCGTAAAAAGTCATCTAGTAATATCCTCACAGTATTCCTGTGCCTTATGTAAGCAATCAAATTTACCAGCTAAATATTCATACTTAAACTCAACAGTATTATCAATATCAATTTTTATATCATATATTGAATCAGACTTTTTAATAAAATAATCAATATTTAAACTATTTATAATAGTATCCAGATTTGAAGGATAAGATGCAGTAGTATTTTTCAGTAATATATCACTTCTGTATTCGTGAATATGTAATCTTATAAGTAAAATATCACCTCGTATTTTAATAATATTTGTAGTCTTAAAATAATCATAATATTTTGATACAGCAATTGATGAGATAATAGCTAATATTAAAATTGTAAATATTAGTTCAAGTAGTGTAAATGATCTTCTACTATGATTCATTTAATTTATTTAATAGCTGCTCTAATTCATGATTATATTTTACAAGCTGATGAGATTGTTTAATATATGCAGCTAACAATTCTTTTGTATTTATATTTCTTTGAGTAGGTACAAACTTAGTAAGCTCATCTTTAAAAGTGTCATTTATATCTGGACCTATATTTACCGTATAGGCTTCATTGTTTATATAAAATGTAATTTTTTTATCTTCCATCAATTTCATCCATAATATCAGATATATCTATATCAAGTTCAAGATCGTCTTCGAAGGACGTGCCCTCATCAAATATCTCTTCATCTTTTAAATCTATAGTTTTAGTAGTGATAGATGAAAGTGTTTCATCTATACTTAAAAGCATATCTTCACTTCTTTTAAGTAGTGCATCATTAGTTGATCTTAATGATACAATTTCACCCTTTAAGTGAGTGTTTTCTTCTATTAAACTATTGATTTTAGAATTTAACTCTTCAAATATCTTCATATTTATATTTTACCTAGCTTTTTCTAAAAACTCTATTTGCATCTCTTTTAGTAGTTTTCTTAGATCTTTTCTTACCAGAGTTTTCATCTTTTTTCTTTGGAGCTTTAAGTCCTAGTTTAGCACTAAGTGATTTTTTCTTTTGTTGTTTTTGTCTTGGCTGCCTATCTTTTAGTTCAAACTCCTCAAGTACTTCTCTTTTTATACTTAATTTTAAATTTCGCTCAACTTTTGTAAATTTGTTATATTCAGTAGTAGTAAGTATAGTAATAACAACACCCTCATTGTTTGCTCTACCTGTACGACCTACTCTATGTGTAAATTCATCTGTCTCTTCGGGTAGATTATAATTTATCACAAGAGGTAGTTCTTTTATATCTATACCTCGTCCTGCTACATCAGTTGCTACTAGCACTTGAGCTTTTTTCGCTCTAAAGTGCTTGATGTTTTGTGTTCTTTGTTTATATTCAATATCTCCATGAAGCCCAACAGCTTTAATACCTCTTTTTTGTAAATAATTAGTCACATCATCAGCAGTTTCTTTCATATTTACAAATACTAATACTTGATCAAAACCTTCATTTTTAATAACATATGCTAAAAGCTCATCTTTTCTTTTTTTATCAACTTTAATTGCTCGATGTTTAATTAAAGTTACGACATCTCTTCTCTCAGATACTGCTACTGAAACAGGGTCGTGTAAAAATTCTTTACCTAGTTTTTTAATATTTTGAGAGATAGTAGCTGAAAACATCATGATTTGTCGTTTAGCACTACAATGAGCAAAAATATATTCTATCTCTTCTAGAAACCCAAGTTCAAGCATTGTATCAGCTTCATCTAGAGCAATCATATTAACGCTAGATACATCAATAATATCCTCTTTGATCATATCCTTTAGTCTACCTGGAGTTGCCACAATGATATCAATACCAGTAGATAATTTACCTACTTGTGATCCTCTACTTATACCACCTTGAATCTTCGTATGCCTAACTTTTAAAAATTTTCCATATGAATCAAGTGCAACTGATATTTGATCTACAAGCTCTCTTGTAGGTACAACTATTAAACCTCTAAGCACTCTATTGTTAGGTTTTATCATTTTTGATATTCGTTCTAGCATTGGCAATACAAATGAAGCTGTTTTTCCTGTACCAGATTTTGATGCAGCAATTAGATCTATACCTTTGTTTGCAATAGGTATTACTTTTCGTTGTATCTTTGTTGGATGCTCATAACCTTGAGCCTCTATAGCTTTAATAAGGTTTGAATTTAAGTTTAGTTTTGTAAAAGTATTTATAATATATTCCTTGTGTATATAGCTCATTCTAGCCAAAATTAGCTTATTTTGGTATAATTACAAAATGACAACAAATATCAAAACACTACACTCACTTATATTTAGTTTATTAATTATAGCTATAGTATATTATATATATTTACCAAGCAATAAAATAGTACAAATTATATTAAATGAGTATATTATTATCATAATAAATATTTTGGCATTGCCAGCTTTATGGTATTTTAAAAATAAACTCCAAAATTTTCAAATAGTACAATATATACAAAATATTGATGAAGTACCATTGCAGTCGACATTGCTATTCTTAGTAATATTCCAAGTTGTTGATTTTTATTATGAAGGTGGATTTATTGGGATGATATCACTATGGTTTATGTATTTTGTATTTGCTACTTTAATATGGCAAATTACTCATATCATTAACTATTACAAAAATTACAAGTATTATGAACAATTTATTTAGAATATTTACAGCTATAGTTGTAGTTTCAATCATTTTACTTGCTATTATATATTATAACAACAGCAAATATACGGGAGACACTTTACCCTTAGATATTCAAACTAAGTTAAAACAAAAAGAATATCATATAAGGCAACTAATAGTTCAAAAATATAATAGAAATATTAATGTACCGATAATAATATCAAATAAAATAGCAGATAATCTATTTGGTCTAGCCACTTATGATAAAGATGGTATTAAAATTATTTTAAATAAAAATAGATTTCAAGAAAGTAGTGAGTATATGATAGATTATGTATTGCCACATGAATATGCTCATGCTTTAATGTTTGTATTTAGAGATTTTACCAAAGAAAATGGTGGTCACACTTTGAAGTGGCAAAAGATATGTCTAGATCTTGAGGGTAAAAAGTGTGATAGATTTGTACAGCATAATGATATAATTTTAGGTAAATTGGACTTTTTGTATTAATGGAAAAGAAAATATATTTAGTCGGTGGAGCGGTAAGAGATAAGATTCTTAAAAAAAGTAATTATGATAAAGACTATGTAGCCGTTGGATACACTAATGATGACTTTTTACATCTTAAACAAGTTGGAAAAGATTTTCCAGTATTTATCACTAAAGATGGTGATGAGTTAGCACTAGCAAGAGTTGAAAAAAAAGAATCATCAGGATACAATGGATTTAGTATCCAAACAAATAATATCACCTTAGAGCAGGATCTAAGCAGAAGAGATCTTACAATAAATAGTATAGCTTTTGATGAAGATACAAATACCATTATAGACCCATATAATGGTACACAAGACATAAAGAAAAAAATATTAAGACATACTTCAGAAGCTTTTACAGAAGACCCATTAAGAGTACTTAGACTTGCAAGATTTAGAGCAAAATATGGGTATGAATGGAAAATATATAGAGATACAAAAGTTTTAATATATAGTATGAAGGATGAACTAAAACACTTGCAATCAGATAGAGTATATAAAGAGATAGTAAAAGTTTTAGAACTTCCAAATTCTCATATATTTTTTGAAACACTATTTGAATTGGGTGTTCTTGAAGATATATTTCCATCAATACATCAATTAACAACACTCAAAGAAGGATCACCATATCACTTAGAATCTACTGTATTTGAGCATACTATGCAAGTACTTCAAAACGTATCAAATGGATCAGTACTTCAAAAGCTAACAGCACTATATCATGATATAGCAAAACCACTTTGCTATAGGACTGTAGGTGATAGCTCTGGACATGAAGATAGTAAGTTAGTAAAGCCATTAATAGATATGCAACTACCAAGCAAACTAACAAAAAAAATGTTATTTTTAATTCAAAATCATATAAAAATATATATTTTATTTACAATGAAGCCATCCAAAATAGCTACATTTTTTGAAAGCTTTAGAAAAGATAGACAACTTTTAATAGATCTTATTACTATAGCTAATGCAGATAATCAAGGTCGAATATGCTTAGAAGAGCTGCCACAAAACCTAAATGAAGAATTGATTCTTAATATATTTGATGACATTTCAAGCTATAGTCCAAAGCAATGGATAGATTCTTGCCAAAAAGATAATCTATCACCTGATGCAATTAAACAACATATACATAACTATAATATTAGTATTGTTAAAAAGTATATAAAATTATAAGGAATTAATCATGACAAGAACTTTAGCACTAAGAATTCAAGCATATCCAACAGATTTGAACCCTATGGGGACAGTTTTTGGTGGATGGATAATGTCTATGATGGATAGAGCTGCTTCTATAGCAGTTAATAATTTGATTAATACATCAGCTGTGACTATATCAGTAAGTGATCTTCACTTCATAGAGCCTATACAAAATGGTGATGTAGTTACAATATATACAACAATTACAAATGTAGGTAAAAGTTCTATATCAATTTTCGTTGAAGTAGAAGTTTTATGTAAAAAGCAATTTTGTAATACTGGATGCCAATCTATTGTGACTGATGGAGTATTTAAATTTGTAGCTATTGATAAAAATAGAAGACCAACTCCAGTAATAGAAAATCTTAGAAGTGAACCTACAGAAGAACTAAAAAAGTTAATTGAAAAAGCAGATGCTTAAAAAGGCACAACGTAAACCAAATTATATAAATTTCAAACATAATATTATAATATAATATATTTATCTAACAACAAAAGGTTATGTAATGAAAAATATTTCTATTATTCTAATGACATTAATAAGTTTTACCACTTTATCAACTAGTGCTTACGCAGTAAATCAGAAAGATATGAAGTGTATTAAAAATTCAGTATGGATAGCAAATACAACTGGTCAGAAAAAAACTTTTATTTAAAAAAGCACAATAAAATGCAACAACAGGGGATTTGTGCAAAAAAACATACAGAATATCTAAAGTTAGCGGACAAAGAGATGTTAATGAAGCCACACAAAATTTGTACAAAAAGGTTTATTTTTGATGATGGTTCTTTTATTGCTCTTCAAAAAAATGGCTTTTGTCCAAAATCTAAGTCATTTTATAAAAAAGTAGCTACTAAACTCGGTATACAAACAAGAGCAGTTGCTTCTACTAAGCAAAAAGTGCAACCTACTTTAAGCAACCAACGAAAAGGACCTGTATCAGCACAAGATAAAAAATGTACTGATGACCTCATGAAAACAAATACAAATTTTGGTTATTGGCAACAAAGATGTCCAAAGGGTGTACAGTATTATATGAGTATCGCATCATCGGAACAGTTACAGAAGAACAAAGAACTATGTGCTAACATGCTATTTAGTAGATCTATACAATTGTTTAATAATTATCGCAAAGCTGGCATATGTTCTAAATCTGTATCATACTATATAGGTGCTGATGCGGCCAAAGATCTTACTGCTTTAACATCATATAGTTATAAAGACAAAGAGTGTGCAAAAGCTGCTAAAAGTTTAACAAATATGGCATATTGGAAAAATTACAGAAGCGGACTTGGTTGTAATAGATTATTTGAGCACTATAAAGCACTTTCGGTAAAAATAAAAAAGCACGAAGATAATCTAAAACTTGCAAAAAAGAACTCAAAACTTCAAGGTGAATTGGACAAGCAGGGTAAATATGCTGGTATGCTTGAAGATAAGGCTTTCACACAGTTTCAAAAAGACGTCGGTATGACATTCATAGATATTAAGGGTAGAAAAAAACATAAAAATTGGGACCAAGCACTTAAGCACTGTCTTGCAAATAAACAGCTATTACCATCTTTTGATGACTTAAAAAAGCATAAAGATCTCATTTTGCAATACAGTCAATATAAAATAGTGGAAGCACTCAAAAAATCTGGTAGAAAAATGACAAAGAGTAACATACGTTATAACAAAGGTAAAGCAAATACAATTAGCCCTCTTTATGTAAGCAAGAAGAGTTATAGTACAGGAAAAGGTGGAGTGGCTTTTATAGGAAAAGATAAGCAATATGTATCTTTTGGCAACTATGGTTTGGACTATATGGCTTGTAAAAATGCAACATCTCAAGAGATAGTAGCTTACAAAGATAAAACCAAACGACAAGCACAGCTAGTTAAAAAAATGCGTAAAAAATACCATGCAAAAAATGGACTAGCTTATTGGCAGATGCTAATAGAGAATAAAAATAATCTAAAAGAGTTTTATAAATATGTAAATGGTATTTCTCTCTCTGTTGGGGAAGTTTTTGCGAAGTTTAATTATGGAAAATCAAACTCTGGTGGAATGATTTTTCAAACAGAGTTTGAACACTTTAAACAAAGTCAAAGGTATGAAGTTTCTCAAAACATATTTAAATGGGCACTAAAAACTAATACTGGAGAAAGAAGCTCATATCTGAAAAGAGCAAGTGGAAAAACTATTAGTTCAACTTTGGGCTTGACTCGTAGTGGACTTAATAAACTAATAAAAGATATTAAAAGTTCAACACTTATTCGCTCTTTAGATAATGTTAATGTTGTTGACTATGGCAACAATATTTCGATAATTGGTAGTTTTAAAGATAAGCAAGGTCAAAAGCATAATGTTACTTTAGAGATTCATTCAACTTTTAGTTTTATGTATGTACGTTAATACCAGGATATATGGTGAAAAACACTATAAGTCTTTAGTAGGTGTGGATAAAACAAAGGCACAACGTAAGCCGCGTCATGTCGTGGACAATAATTTATCTAGCTACTAGATTACTCTAGCAGTCGTGCGAAGAGGAAAATTGTGAAGTTTTACCACTCTCTTCTTGCTACTGGTTGGGTTTACATAGCATCTATG
>CAZWLA010000052.1:0-7950 GCA_964633845.1 uncultured Arcobacteraceae bacterium
GTAAAGGCTAATGCTTTTGTAATATCATTTTCTGAATAATCTGTAAAAGTATCTGTAGCAGATATTAGCCATCTTGTATTTAAATTTTTCAGTAAAAATTCTTTTTGTTCATTCCATAGAGCTTCAAATATTTTATAGTGTTTTTCCTGTTCAAATTCTCTTCTAATCAAAACAATTATTTTAGCATGTGTATAACACAATTCACTTTCACCTGCAAACTCATTTTTCAATACTTTAAAGTGTTCCTCAATATTATCTGAGCTACCATGTGTATATACCTTTTCATCTACAGAGATAATATTATTAATTTGACTATCAAAATCTGTCGATATCATTGAAGATAATTCTTTTGCACCAAACCTTCGTTTATATCTTTTAAAAGAAAATAGTTTTTCTAGTTTTGATTTTTCTCTTGCCATAAAACTACCTCTTTATTGTCTTTTCTAAATACCATTCAATAGTTTTCACTATCCCTGTATCAAAATTCTCGTCGGCTTTCCAACCAAGCTCTTCTTCTAATTTAGTTGCATCGATAGCGTATCTTCTATCATGTCCTGCTCTATCTTCTACGAATGTTATTAACTCTTTATAGGAATTTGATGTCGGAACTTTTGCATCAAGAATGGTGCAAATTGTATCTACTATTTGTAGATTTGTTCTTTCATTTCTTCCACCTATGTTATAGACATTTGCTTCTTTACCTGTATGGTATACTAGATCTATACCTTTACAATGATCTAAAACATATAACCAATCTCTAATATTTTTACCATCACCATAAATTGGTATTGGCTCATTTGCTAGTGCTTTTCGTATAATTGTTGGTATTAATTTCTCATCATGTTGTTTTGGGCCATAGTTATTAGAACAGTTTGTGATAACTGTATTTAGTCCATATGTTTCTTGGTATGATCTTACTATCATGTCTGAACTTGCTTTAGATGCACTATATGGAGAGTTTGGAGCATATGGTGTATCTTCTCTAAATAGATCTGTAGGATCATCACTAAGAGTACCATATACTTCATCTGTTGAAATATGATGAAATCTACAATCTTTATATTCTTCTTTATATTGGAAGGGTTTCTCCATCCAGTATTTATATGCTACATCTATTAGTGTAAATGTACCATTTACATTTGTCTCTACAAATACACCTGGGTTTTTAATAGAATTATCTACATGTGATTCAGCTGCAAAGTGGATAACACCTTGTATATCATATTCACTGAATATAAATTCAACTAAATCTCTATTACAAATATCACCTTTGATAAATTTATATCTAGGATTTTCTTCACACTCTTTTAGATTTTCTAAATCGCCTGCGTAAGTTAGAAGATCAAGATTCACTATATTGTAATCTTGATACTTATCTATAAAGTATGGTACAAAGTTAGATCCTATAAACCCTGCACATCCTGTAAGTAGTATTGTTTTATTTGAATTATTGAACATTATTTTCTTTCTCTCATAGTTTTTAAACACTGATCTAAACTATCTTTCCAGTATGGAATTGATATATTATACTCTTTTGTTATTTTAGCCTTATTTAGTAAAGAGTAGTGTGGTCTTGCTGCTGGTGTAGGATAATCTTTTGTTTCAATTGGATTTATTTGACACTCTAACTTAGCCATTCTCATAATCTCTTTTGCAAAGTCATACCAAGATAAAACACCTTCATTTGAGTAGTTGTATATAGATACTTTATTATTTTTAATATTTGGTAATATATCTAATATTGTTTTTGCTAAATCTCTTGCATATGTAGGAGTTCCTACTTGATCAAATATCACATCTAAAGAGTCTTTATCCTTACCAAGTCGAAGCATTGTTTTTACAAAGTTATTTCCAAATGAACTATATACCCATGATGTTCTTATGATGATAGAGTTATGAGGATTGATCTTAATCATCTCATTTTCACCATCAAGTTTTGTTTGACCATATACACTATTTGGATTTGTTTGTTGCTCTTCTATATATGGTTTATATGCCTTTCCATCAAATACATAATCAGTAGATATATGAATTAATTTAATATTATTTTTTTTAGATAACTCTGCTAGTTTTTTTACAGCTTTTCTATTAATTAAATCAGCATTCTCTTTATCATCTTCGGCTTTATCAACTGCAGTGTATGCTGCAGCATTTATGATAGTGTCTATATTATTAGTTTTTACAAATACTTTTATATCTTCTTCATTAGTGATATCAAGATCATCTTTAGTAGTAAAAAAGAAACTGTAAGAGTATCTATTGGCTAATTCTCTTAACTCACTTCCTACTTGACCATTTGATCCTGTAACTAAGATATTAGGCATAATAATCTACTTCATATTCAAATAGATCATTAGTATCTTTTAACAATGGCTGTACTTTATCTTTAGCAGATAAGTTTAGTTCATCATGATCTAGTATCCAATCTATATTTAGATCTTCATCATCAAATGCTATACCTCTATCACATTCTGGTGAGTAGTAGCTATCTACTTTATATGCAAATGTAGTATCATCTTCAAGTACTACAAATCCATGAGCAAATCCTCTTGGTACTAGTAGTTGTCTTTTATTTTCACTTGTAAGTTTAACTGCTACACGTTTACCAAATGTAGGTGAACCTTTTCTTATATCAACAGCTACATCTAAAACAGAACCTTGTATTACTCTTACTAGTTTAGTTTGAGCATGTGGAGCTAATTGATAATGCAAACCTCTTAAAACCCCTTTTGAGCTTTTAGATTCATTATCTTGACAGAAGTTTATTTTATAACCTAAAAACTCTTCAAGCTTGTCAGCTCTAAAAGTTTCTACAAAGTATCCTCTATCATCACCATGAGCTACTGGTTCACATATAACTACATCTGGGATATCTGTTCTTATAAAATTCATTATATTTCGTTTGCTCTTCTAATTAGATATTGACCATATTGGTTTTTCTTTAGTGGTTGTGCAAGTTCTAATAATTGTTCTTTATTGATATATCCCATCTCATATGCTATCTCTTCTATACATGCTACTTTTAAACTTTGTCTATTCTCAATAGTTTGTATAAACTGACTTGCTTCTAATAAAGACTCATGGGTACCTGTATCTAACCAAGCATACCCTCTACCCATTAATTCCACTTTTAATCTATCTTCTTCTAGATAGTCTTGATTAAGTGTGGTTATCTCTAATTCACCACGATCAGATGGCTTTACTAATTTAGCTTTTTGTACTACATCATTTGGATAGAAGTATAATCCCACTACTGCATAGTTAGATTTAGGTTCACTTGGTTTTTCTTCTAAGCTAGTTACATTACCATCTTTATCAAATTCTGCAACTCCATATCTTTCTGGATCATGTACATGGTATCCAAATACAGTTGCTTTATTTTCCTCTTTAGCATTTTTAACACTTTGAGCTAATAGTTCAGTTAAGCCATGACCATAAAAGATGTTATCACCAAGAACCAAACAAGCATCATCACCATCTAAAAATTCTTCACCAAGAGTAAATGCTTGAGCTAATCCATCTGGAGATGGTTGAACTATATATGAAAACTTCATACCAATATCAGAGCCACATCCAAGTAGTTGTTCAAATCTTGGTAAGTCGTCTGGAGTAGAGATAATAAGTACTTCTTTAATACCTGCAAGCATTAAAACAGATAATGGGTAATAAATCATAGGTTTATCATAAATGGGAACTAATTGTTTAGATACCCCTTTTGTGATTGGGTAAAGACGAGTGCCTGAGCCTCCGGCTAGTATTATGCCTTTCATTTATACCTCCTTTAATGCTTAATTCTTGGACTTTTCCAACGTCTAAATACAACTAAATTGTAATAATATTTAGTTAAATTCTTCATTAGTAATATTTTAGATTTATATTTTGGTTTCCAAAACCTAAAATCTAACAATAATACAATTAAGTTTGATAATAATGATTTGAATGCTATTAAAAAGTTTAATAATATTCTATTAATTCCATTAGTATATTTATTTACAAACATATGACTTGAAATAATCACTTCAGATTTCGTCATTGCAGAAACAGTGGGGTTGATCCTTGATGAAACACCGTGAATATGAGTAATGTTTACATCTCTTAGTAAAGCAATTTCAAAACCATTATCTCTTACTTTCTTACATAAATCTACATCTTCAAAATACATCCAAAAATTATTATCATCAAATTTACCAACACTATTAAATAAGTCTTGTGATATCAACATAACTGAGCCAGCTATCCAATCAGGATACCAAATCAGTTTATTTTGATTGAATTTTGAATGTAACTTATCTTTATTAATAAATTTATATATTGCCCTAAATAGTCCAATTGTCAGCCATGGGTTTAAAAATGCAATTTCCCTTTCTCTCCTTCCATTTTCACTAATTTTACTACAAGAAACTATACCTACATTTTTATTCTCTACTAAAAAGTTCAACATTTTATCAATTGAACTTGATTCAGTAAGAACTGTATCTGGATTCAAAAATAAAAAATATTTTCCTTTTGCTTCATTTGCTCCAAGATTACAACCATTTGAAAATCCATTATTACCATCATTTTCAATAAACTTAACATAATTATACTTCTTAACATAATGATTAAATTGTCCATCGTTAGAATAATTATCAACTACAATCATTTCATAAGTACATTTAGGTCCAAATTTCTCAAGTGATTCTAAACATTTAGCAAGTTTTATCCAGCTTTTGTAATTTAAAATAATTATCGAAATATCTATGTTATTACTTTTCACGTATCACCCTATTTATAATTGACTTTATTTTCATATAAATACTTACTTCCATAAATAAAAGACAATCCATATTTTATCTTAGTATTATCATCTTCAATTTTATTATACCTATAATCATATGTATTTATCTTATTTTTACCAGTATACACTATAAACTTATTCTGCGTCATATATGCAAAATTTTTATTTTGAGCAATTAATATTGCACTATCTCTTTGATATTGAAGTACAGAAGTACCCATGTATGGGATATTTACACTAATTCCTGCTATATCTAGTACTGTTGGCATAAAATCAATTTGAGAAGCTATCTTATTATACTCTTGGGCATGTTTAAAATTATCAGATACAATCAATGAGGCTATTTTGTATTTATTAATTGGTACATCTCCTAAACCATATGAATTAGAATTATGATCAGCTATAAAAGCAACTACAGTATTTTCAAGCATACCTTTATCTTCAAGCTTTTTCATAAATTTACCAATAGCATAATCAGCATACTTTACAGAATTTGTGATACTTTCAAGTGGTACATCATCATATGGAGTAAACTTATCTTTTGGATAATCAAATGGCTCATGGCTAGACATAGTAAGTAGTGTCAAAAAATATGGTTCACCATTAAAATTATCTATAGTTTCAAATGCTTTTTCATATAGGTCTTCATCACTATATCCCCATGTATATTTTATCTTTGAGCTATCAAAATCCTCTTTCCCATAGACATTATCAAATCCATTTGATAGTAAAAAACCTCTCATATTATCAAAGTCTGCATCACCTGAGTAGAGGAAGCTTGTATTATATCCTTGATCTTTAAGTGTTCTAGCTACTGTATAGAAATCTTTTTGTGATTTTGAGGCTTTTACATATTCTCTTGATGGTATTGGATAAAGTGATGTCATAATAGATGATACACCCCAAGATGTCCTCGTACCCACTGCGTACATATTTGTAAAATATAGTGATTTTTTTGTAAGTGCATCAAGATTCGGAGTAGTAGGCGTCCCACCTAGGTGTCCTACATGCTCATGACCAAAACTTTCAACTATTACTAATATAATATTTTTCTTTTTATTGAAGCTTGACTTTTGAAATCTTTTTAAGTTCATCTCATTATTTTCAATACCACTTAATCGTTTTACATTTTCTATAGCTTCTTCATTTGATATATCACCATAATGATAAAACTTTTCCTCTTTTAATAAGTATGTTGCATATCCAATTGAAAAGATTGAATTATTTGCTATCTCATTATGCATATTTGATTTTGAAAATGTATAAAAGCCTTGATTTGGAGTAGATGAATCTAGAGAGCTTCTAGTAGCTATAAATAGTACTATTATCATAAGTGGCAATGATAATAATCTTAACTTTATACTACCTTTGTTTATATTTAATTTTATAAACTTATATACTACAAAAGCTATCAGTATTAATAAGGGTAGCACTACTACTAAATAAGCCTTATAAAGTCCCCATATCATTAAAAGTATCTCTTCATAATTATTAAGATGTTCTATAAAAAGATAATTTGGTCTAGAGAAAAACTCTCCCATAAATCCAATAGCAGCAACCTCTATAACTAAATATATCATAAATAGTATAGTTAATACTACTCTTATAATTGCAACTAAATTTAAACTATAAAACCAAATATATAATAGTCCAAATAAACCAAATATAATAGTATCCATTCTAAGGCCACAGAGTAAACTATATACTAAGTTTAATGATAATTGATCTGTAAAAACAAATAACAATACTATTCTAAATATAGCACCTATTAGAAGAAAAATAGCCCATAATTTAAATAGTGGTAGATATTCCTTAAAAGAATCTATAATTAGTGAAAAAATCTTCACTACAATACCTCTACAATTAGCACTAATACCCAACAGGCTACATGAAGAGCTATACTAAACATAACTGCAGTTGCACCTATGTCTTTTGCACTTTTAGCTAATGGGTGTATCTCTTTGGTTACAAGATCAACTATATTTTCTACTGCTGAATTTAAAAGTTCTACAATAAGTACTAAAATACCACTTATTAAAAGTGCTAGCTTTGAAGATAAAGAGATATCAAATATAAAAATAAAAGCTAAAATAAATATAGATAATACTAACTCTATTTTAAATGATGTCTCTGTTTTTATAGCATGTGTTAAACCATCTATAGCATAAGATGTATTTTTAAAAAAGTTATATTTCGGTTTATTATTTTTCATATATATCTCCATTATAGAGTTTAAATCTTTTATGCTGCCAAAACCAATCATCTGGCTTAGATAGTATTTGTTCACTTATACTATTAGCTTGTAGCTGTGTTAGTTCAACTACAGCATCATCACTTTGTACAACACTTGGATCAATAATATTATCAAATTTAATAGTATATTTTCTAAAATCATCCATTATAAAATATACAGGTATTATAATAGCATCTGTTTTAAGTGCAATTCTTGAAGCTGAATTTGTCATAGTTGCTTTATGATCTAAAAATAGTATATCTTCTCCATACTTCTTTTGTACATGTTGATCTATAACAATACCTATCATCCTATCTTTTTTCAAAGCTTTAAGTAATCCACTAGCACTTCTATTTTTGTTTAGCATATGGCTATTGTGTGCATTTCTTGTCTTTACTAAATCATCATTTAGATATTTATTGTTCATAGGACGACCAACAACAGTTGTAGCTTTATACTTAAGTGATATATATGAAGTCATATATTCCCAGTTTCCATAATGTGCAGTAATCAAAATTAGTTTTCTACCGCTACTTAAAGCATCAAGTATTTTATCTTCATTTTCTACAGTTATTTTATCGTCTAATTGCTCTAACTTTAAAGTTGGGTTCTCACAAAATTCATACATATTATATATTAAATTTCTATAGCTATTTTTTATAATATCATATTTTTTTTCTTCAGGAATATGATCACCATATACAAGATCTAAATTTGCCTTTGCATATCTTTTATGCTCAACATTTACAATATTTACAAATGAAGTTAATCCATCTAGTATTATTTTAATTATTGATTTGGGAAAGCTTAATACAATAATTCTAAATAATTTATATGTAAGATATACTAACAAATCAAGCATATTATCTCAATTCAAACTTTAATTCATCTGGAGTTTCTATTTTACCTACTGCACGCTTTACTATATACAGATCTTCAT
>CAZWLA010000053.1:0-4784 GCA_964633845.1 uncultured Arcobacteraceae bacterium
ATAGAAGGGTCATCTTTAAATTTGCCTAGATTAACATATTCATACCCAAAAAGATTGGATATAGATATAAGTATAATAAATATTAAATTTTTCATAATAATATTATAGTTAAATTAATAGTATTAAAACTAAATATCTTAAAAATTTTGCAAGAATTACAAGAAAGATAAACTTTTTAATATCATATTTTAAAACACCTGCAATAAGTGTAATAGGGTCACCAATAATAGGCATCCAAGATAAAAGTATAGCAAAGCCACCATATTTATCAAAATATGTTTTTATTTTTAAAATTTTTTGCTCTTTGAGATAATTTTTTTCTACTAAATATTCTTCACCTTTTAATCCAATATAGTAGTTTAGAAGTGAACCAAGTGAGTTTCCTATAGTAGCTACTAGTAAAAGTAAGTAAATATTATATCCCTCTTTAATATCATATATAAGTAGTGCTTCACTCCCAAGAGGAATTAATGTAGCAGATGCAAAAGCAGAGATAAATAATATTAAATAAACCATCTTAGAATCATACTTATTAGTAGATTAAATAGCATTAAAACAAGAGTAGTATATAATACTTTAATAAAGATAAGGAGTGATTATGAAAAGATATGAATGTCCAGATTGTGGTTATATTTATGATCCAGAAATTGGTGACGAGGAAAATGGTATAGCAGTAGGTACAAGTTTTGATGATTTACCAGAAGATTGGGTTTGTCCAGATTGTGGTTTAGGAAAAGAAGATTTTGAGGTAATAGATGAGTAAAAAAGGCTTACTAATTATTGGTGCTGGTGGAGTATCTACTGTTGCTACTTTAAAATGTGCTATGAATATTGATACATTTGAACATATTACATTAGCAAGTCGTACACTTTCTAAATGTGTAAAAATTAAAAAAATGATAAAAGAAAAGATTGATGTTGATATTGATGTGGCAATGATAGATGCTGATGACACTGAAAATATTATTAAAATTATTAAAAAGACTAATTGTAAAGTTGTTTTAAATGTAGCATTGCCTTACCAAGATCTTACTATTATGGATGCATGTAGTGCAACTGGAACTCACTATATTGATACAGCAAATTATGAGCATCCAGATGAAGCAAAATTTGAATATAAAGAGCAATGGGCTAGAAATGATGACTTTGAAAAAGAGAATTTAACAGCACTACTTGGAAGTGGTTTTGATCCAGGGGTTACTGGTGTATTTGTAAAACATATTGAACAAAATTATCTAGATACTATTGAGTACATTGATATTATGGATTGTAATGCTGGTGATCATGGATATCCTTTTGCTACAAACTTTAATCCTGAGATTAATTTAAGAGAAGTTTCTGCAAATGGTAGGTATTGGGAAGATGGTAAATGGATCGAGACAAAACCACTTGAAATTAGAGTAGATCATGATTATCCAGAAGTTGGTGTTAAGCCATCATATTTACTATATCATGAGGAGTTAGAAAGTCTATCTAAAAATATAAAGGGTCTAAAAAGAATTAGATTTTTTATGACCTTTGGAGATTCTTATATAGCTCATATGAATTGTTTACAAAATGTAGGGATGTTAGGTATTGAGCCAGTTGAACATAATGGGATGATGATTACTCCTATTGAGTTTTTATCTACGTTACTTCCTGATCCTGCTTCCTTAGGACCTAGAACACACGGTAAAACAAATATAGGTTGTATTTGTGAAGGTATTAAAGATGGTGTGCGAAAAAAGTATTATATTTATAATATTTGTGATCATCAAGAATGTTATAAAGAGACAACAGCACAAGCTGTATCATATACTACAGGGGTTCCAGCTATGATTGGAAGTAAGTTAATTTATAATGGTATATGGGATTTAAAAGGTGCTAGAAATGTAGAAGAATATGATTCTAAGCCTTTTTTAGATGAGATGATGACTCAAGGATTACCTTGGAAAGTAATAGAGATGGATATTGAATAAAATATATAAACTTATATCATGGAATGTAAATGGTATACGAGCTGTAGATAAAAAAGAAGCTTTAAAGTGGATAGATGATGCTAGTGTTGATTTTTTAGGACTACAAGAAACTAAGTCACAAATTGAACAAATTCCAGAAACTATATTTGAAAAAACTTATAATAATTTAACAGGATCTCAAAGTGCAATAAAGGGTCGTTCTGGTACGGCACTTTTTTCAGATATAGATTTGCAGTTTGAGTGTACATGTCCAAGTGTTGATATTTTAGATGAAGGTAGAATAAATGAAATCCACTTTAAATTAAAAGATAAAGAGATAGCATTATTTAATGTATATTTTCCAAATGGTCAAAGTAAAGAGGAGCGATTAGCTTATAAAATGGAGTTTTATGATAGATTTTTGGAGCATTGCGAAAGTCTAAAGAAAGATGGAAAATCTATAATTGTTTGCGGAGATGTAAATACAGCTCATCATCCAATAGACCTAGCACGACCAAAAGCAAATGAAAAAACTTCAGGATTCTTACCAATGGAGAGAGAATGGATGGATAAATTTATTTCTCATGGTTATATCGATACATTTAGACATATTAATCCTACTAAAGCAGATTCTTACTCATGGTGGTCATATAGGGCAGGGGCAAGAGGAAATAATGTAGGATGGAGAATTGATTATTTTTATGTAAGTAAAGATTTAAAAGATATGATTCATGATGCTTATATCTTAAGTGATATTATGGGAAGTGATCATTGTCCAATTGCCTTAGAACTTAAAATATAAAAATATTTAAACCATTAAAATGGACGACCCATCTCTTGTGGAGCAAATAAGCTTGGAGCATTTATACTAAATAGAAAAATACCTAAAAGTATAATGAAAATAGCACCAAGCATTTCTAGTAAATACCCTTTTGTTTTTAAGTAGCTTCCAGTTTTTGATGATGCATAGCTAGTTAAGATTCCAGCTAGTGAAATAGTAAAACCCATACCTAAACTCATTACTATAGCTGATAAAATTCCAAGATATAAATTACCAGTACTTATACAAAATAAAACTATACTCATAACTCCAGGACATGGGACTATTCCAGCAGAAAAAGCTACAGCATATTCTGACTTTTCTTTTGAAAAATCGGTTTGTTCTTTTTCTTTTTTTGCTTTTATTGCTTTTATAAATAAGTAAATTCCAACTGCTATAATCATTACAGCTGATATTACCATGGAGATATTGCTAAGTTCTTTAAATGATTTAGAAAAAAGTCCTTCTAAAATAAAGTAAACAATAAAGGTAATACTCAAAGCTGAAAGAGCATGTACAATAGAGATAAGGTATCCTAGTTTTATAGCTTTTTTGTAGCTACCACCTCGAGATAAAAAATAAAATGAAACCAATGCTTTACCGTGACCTGGACCTGCTGCATGAACCAAACCATATATAAATGCAATTGCTAGCACTACCATAGCAGCACTTAAACCATTTTCATTTACAGCTTTTATATATGAAGCAATTGAGCTATTTATATAATACTGCCAACTTACAATTTGGCTAATAAATTCGTTATATAGGTTCATAGAAGTTCCTTATTTAACATAGCAAAGCCAAAGTATCTTTCATTGTAAACTCTTCTAATACTAAAGTTTAAGTTTTTATTTAAAGGCTCTACAAATGATTTTTTTAGGATAAAAGAGATGTAGTTATTTTTATAGTGAAAGAGAAGCATACTATCTTTTACTTCAAAATTACAAATAAGGTCAAATGTATACACTACTCTTCCGTCTTTATCTATAGTAACGACAAAATTATCTAACTTTTGTATCTTTACATTTTTGTCATTTTCTCTTATTTTTAAGTAATAGTTATGTCTTTTAAATGTTTTCATTGCACTTTTTTTTACTTTAGATGCCTCTTTTTTATTAAATAGATTGTCATTATTTTTATCAAAATCCATTAAAAGCATAGATGAAGTGATCTGATCAAATTTCCATTGTAAACTAAGTGAAGTTGCTTTAGTATTTTTGATATTTATTTTAGGATAAATATCAATAAAAACGTGAGGATGTGCAAATAAATAAATGTTTGTAAGTAAAAAAGTTATTAATAATTTCATTTTATTCCAAGTTTTTTATTTTTAAAGGAGTCCTTGATGGTATTTTACCAAAATTAAAATCCTAAAGTTTTATATCCAAATATAATAAAATATTATCTAATAAACTCTTAAGGTTTGCCATCTAAAAAAATTAAATAGCCATTGACAGCTCTTAAAAACTCTACTAAAACTATAAAGATGAAGTTTTAAATAAAAATGAAGATTTTACAAATAACATTCACTAGAAGTGATACACCAGTCCTTGAAATTTAATATATATTGCATTATAATAACCATTCAATTCAGAGGCAAATTTGCACCAAATTGGTGAAATAATTTAAAAGGTACAGGTAAATATGATAGAGCATTTTTTTACATGCCCTTATTGTTGGGAAAGGATATCAATGCTTTTAGATCCTGATATGTCAGGCGAAGAGTACATTGAAGATTGTGAAGTGTGTTGTAGACCAATAGTGATTAATCAAGTGAACAATGATGGCTTTGTAGAAAGCTTTTCATATTGTGCTATAGAAGGAAATAGTTAGATGATTCAAAATATTAAAAATGAGATAAAAAAAGTAATAGTTGGTCAAGATGAATTGATTGATAGTATGATTGTAGCACTTTTAAGTGATGGACATATTTTAGTTGAAGGTGTTCCTGGTGTTGCTAAAACAACTGCTGTTAAATCTATGAGTGAGTGTTTGGGATTAAACTTTAAAAGAATTCAATTTACACC
>CAZWLA010000053.1:4884-7878 GCA_964633845.1 uncultured Arcobacteraceae bacterium
TATATAAAGCTTGTAAGGCATATGCATTTATAAATGGAAAAGATTTTGTAACGCCTTATGATATTGCAAAAGTATCATTTTTAGTATTAAGACATAGGTTGATACTTACATATGAAGCCCAAGCAGAAAATATAAGTAGTGATGATATTATTAAAAAGATATTAGAAAAAATACCTACACCATAATGTCTAAAAAGCTTTTATTAAAATCTAAAAGAAATTTATTTTTAAATACATCTGGAGAGCATGTATCAGTTTTTAATGGTGATGGGATTGATTTTAAAGAGATTAGAGAATATGATAGTGGAGACGATATTCGTCATGTAAACTGGAAAGTTACAGCACGAAGTGGTACTCCCAGTGTTAATATATTTAATGAAGATAAGCAATTAAATATTGTACTTGTTTATTTAAACTCTGGAAGTATACATTTTGGAAGTGCTAGAAGTAAGCAGGATACCATGATAGAGTCTTTAGCTATATTAGGAAATACAGCACTAAATAAAAATGATCTATTAACATCTGTATTTTTTAGTCAAGATGAAGATAAGTTTTTTAAAGCTACAAGAAAGCCTAAAATTATAGATATGATGATTGATGCAGCATATGATTTGAAGCCAATTGGTAACACAATAGATTATAAAAAATTAGAATTTTATCTATTAAATAAAATTAAACAAAAATCACTTATATTTATTATTGGAGATTTTTTAGATATTGCCCAATTTAAACTACTATCTAAAAAACATGAATTATTATGTGTAGTAGTAAGAGATAGATTAGAAGAAGATCTAAAACTTACAGGTGAGTTTAATTTTGTTGATACATCATCTATGGATGAATCTACAGTCTATTTAGATGATAGTAGTATTGAAAGATATAATAATTTAATGATAGAACATGATAAAGAATTATTTTATAACTTTAGAAAATCAAGAATAAGATATAAAAAAATATATACCAATGATGATGTAATAAAACAATTGCAGGTATTGGTAAAGAGATAGTATGTTAGATAAACTAAAAGATATAAAAGCTATTGAAGTGATAAATATAGATTATAGCTTATATTTTACGGCTCTTGGTGTATTTATATTATTAATCATTATGCTAATATATTTTGTATTTAGAAAAGAAAAGATATTGACAAAACAACAGCAATCCATTAAGTATCTAAAGCAATTAGATTTTAATAATACACATATAAAACAAATAGCATATGATTTTACAGTTTACGGAAAAGAGTGCTTAGATCAAAGGTATGCTGATGAGTTTAATAATATTATCCATAAATTAGAAGTATATAAATACAAAAAGAATATTACTAAAAATATAGATAGTGATTTAATAGATGATATGAAAGAGTACATAAAGGTTCGATTATAATGGAATTTTTATCTCAAATTACATTTCAGTATCCTTATGCATTTGCACTATTAATTATATATTTTATTTGTATAGCACTATGTAAAGCAAAGCATCAAAGTTTATATTTTTCCAATACAAAACTACTATTGAGTGTGACAAAAAATCAAGGATTTATGATTAAGCTATTAAGGTTTTTTACTGTGTTATTTATCATAATAGCCATTGCTTCCCCTGTAATTAAAGATGATATTGTAATAAATAACAATAAAGGGTATGAAATATCTATAATACTAGATGCAAGTGGTAGTATGAGAGAGGCAAACAAATTTACAATAACAAAAGAGATTGTAAGTGAGTTTATCAAACAAAGAGAAGAAGATAGACTGGGACTGAGTATATTTGCTGATTTTGCTTATGTAGCAGTACCTCTTACATATGATAAAAAGAGTTTGTTAGGATTATTAGAGCATATAGAAGTAGGAATAGCAGGACAACGACAAACTGCACTTTATGAAGCTTTATTTTTAAGTTCAAATCTTTTTAAAGAAAGTAAGGCAAAAAATAAAATAGCAATACTTCTAACAGATGGATTGGATAATGTAAATACAATCCCTTTGGATGTTGCAATATCCAAAGCAAAAAAATATGGAATTAAAGTATATACAGTTGGTATAGGAAGTATAGGAGATTATAATCCAGAAGTTTTAAGACAAATTGCAAATGATACAAATGGAAAGTTTTTTGAAGCTAATAGTGTAGAAAAATTAAAACAAATATATGAAACTATAAATAATTTAGAAAAAAGTGATATAAAAACTAATACTTTTGTCAAAATTGACTATTTTTATCAATACCCTCTTGATGTAGCAATTGGATTATTATTTTTATTGATTTTAATAAGTAGGAGATATTCATGATAAGCTTTTATAGTCCTAATGCTTTTTATGTTCTACTTCTATTACTCATAGTGTATTTTATATCAGGTGCAATAAAAAACTATGAAGGTTATTTCTCCAAAGAGATGCTAAAAAAAATTATTGTTGGGAAAAATACAAATAAAAGAAGAGCAGTTCTTTTGATTTGTAGTTTTATATTATTAGTAATTGCACTTGCTAGACCAGTAATTGAAAATAAACCAATTAAAGTATCACAAAGCAATATTAGTATGGTTGTGGCATTTGATATATCTGCTTCTATGAAATGTAATGATGTATATCCAAATAGATTAAAGTTTGCAAAAAATAAGTTTAATAATATTTTGGAATATTTAAAAGATGGTGAAACTCCGCACACAGGAGGACATAAAGTTGGAGCTATAGGTTTTTCAAGTAGATCATTTTTATTAGCACCTATTACAAATGATTATGGAACACTAAAGTATCTAGTAGCAAACTTAAATCAAGATAGTATAAATGTAAAAGGCTCATCAGTATTAAGTGCATTAGAGACTACAAATGAGCTATTAAAAAATCAAAAACAAAAGGCACTAATTATTTTTAGTGACGGAACAGATACTAAAGATTTTAGCAAAAGTATTGAGTATGCAAAAGAACATAAAATTAAAGTATTTGTTTATACAATAGCTACAAAAAAGGGTGGAGTTATCCCTACAAATGATGGTGAGATA
>CAZWLA010000054.1:0-7851 GCA_964633845.1 uncultured Arcobacteraceae bacterium
CCAAACATCTCTTTATATTGACTATATAAGTTATTGTATTGTGTTTGTACATCTTTTACTTGAACTTCAATCTTTCCAACTTTTGCTACAGATCCACCACTTTTACTAAAGTCATATGATCCCCATCCTACAAATCCTGCTCCTACAAAAGCAATTGTACTTATCCATATAGTTGTAATCAGCCATTTTTTATGTCTTTGCATCCAAGTTATCATCTAGTTTTTTCCTAATAAATTATTTCTATATTTGGCATTATTATATTCAAAAAATACTTAAATACTAAAGGCTAATTATATGTGATTTAAACTTTGTATATCCAAACTCTTTAAGTGTAAGGTGAAGTAAAATAAAACCACTTAATGTACTAGCAAATGCAAGTCCAGCAGCTTCAAATGGAATAATAAGTAGAAGTGAAAAAACTATGTTCCACCCTAATGATATTGCAGTAATTTTTGCTGCTTTTAGTTGTTGATGTTTTGAATATAACCAAAGTGAAAATATTTTTGCAATACCAAATGGTATAAGACCTATAAGATACATAGTAAGTATTAAAGCTGTTTGATCGGAATCTTTTTGTAAAAAAGCACCTCTTTGAAATAACAATTCAATAATAAACTGGTTAAAAATAATACCAATGGCTGATGCAATAAATAATAAACCAAATAATATAAAAAATGATTTTCTTAATATGTGAAGTGCTTTTTGCTCATTGTTTTGCTTAAGAGCTTTTGCAATAGTTGGAAATAATGCAATAGATGTGGCAATAGCAAAAAGTGCTAGAGGAAGTTGAAAAACTCTATTTGCATAGTATAAATAACTAATAGTACCACTCATTAAAAATGACGCTAACCATGTATCTAAAAATGCAGCAATATGAGCAGAACTACTACCAAATACAGCAGGATAAAATTGATTATAAAATTTACTATTTTTAAACTTTTGTTTACTTCTTGAAAATTGCAATGTAAAAAATTTAATTTTGAGTTTTTTAATAGCAATAAGGTGAACAATAACTTGCAATATCCCACCAACTACAACAGCCCAACTTAAATAGTAAGCTATATCATATTTTTCTAAATTTGCTGTAAGGAGCAAGCTTATAATAAGAGATATATTTAATAAAGCTGTACTAAATGCAGTCGTTGCAAAATGGTTTCTATATTGGAGTAGGGCAGCTAAAAATGTCACTATAAATATCAAAGGTAAATAGTAAAAACAAATAGCCACTAATGGTGCTGCTAAGTCAATAGCAGTAGTGTCAAAACCTATAGCAATAGCTTTTGTAATTAGACTACTAAAAAGGGTTACAGCTAAACTAAGTATAATAATAAATATTAAAAATTGTAAAAATAGTATTGTAGAAAATTGTATTTTATGACTTGATTTAGCATATGAGGGTATAAAGCTTTGTGTAAAAGCACCTTCTGCAAAAATTCTTCTAAAAAGATTTGGTAGTTTAAATGCTACAAAAAATATATCACTATATACATTCGCCCCTAATATAGAGGCTGTTAGTAGGTCTCTTAGAAAACCTAAAATTCTAGATACTAATATCCCAAAACTATTTGTAAAAATGTTTTTTAACATGATATTAGTATAACTAGTTTTGACTTATGTATTTATGCTTACATTCCCATTCCAGGCATTCCTCCACCCATATCTGGCATAGCAGGCATTGGTGTTGGATCCTCTTTTATATCAGATACAGTAGCTTCGGATGTAAGAAGTAAAGATGCTACAGATACAGCATTTTGCATAGCTACTCTTTCTACTTTAGCTGGATCTACAATACCTGCTTCAAACATATCAACATATTCTCCAGTTGCAGCATTAAATCCTATATTTGGATTTTCAGATTTTTGAACTTCATTTGCAACAACACCAGCATCAAACCCTGCGTTTAATGCAATTTGTTTAATAGGAGCTTGAATTGCTCTAATAATAATATCTGCACCAATCTTTTCATCACCACAAAGCTCATCACTATTTACTTTTGCTGCAGCTTTAATAAGTGCAGAACCACCACCAATTACAACACCTTCTTCAACAGCAGCTCTAGTTGCAGATAGTGCATCATCAACTCTATCTTTTTTCTCTTTCATTTCTGTTTCTGTAGGTGCTCCAACTTTAATAACTGCAACTCCTCCAGAAAGTTTTGCTAATCTTTCTTGAAGCTTTTCTTTATCGTAGTCACTTGTAGTGATCTCAATTTCATTTCTAATTTGACCTATTCTAGCTTCAACACCATTTTTGTCACCAGCACCATCAACAATAGTTGTATTGTCTTTATCGATAACTATTTTAGAAGAAGTACCTAGATAATCCATTGTTGTATTTTCTAGGCTCATACCTCTCTCTTCCGATATAACAGTAGCACCAGTTAAAAGTGCAATATCTTCTAGCATTGCTTTTCGTCTTTCACCAAATCCAGGTGCTTTAACTGCAGCAATATTTAAAGAGCCTCTTAATCTATTTACTACAAGAGTAGAAAGTGCTTCACCATCAACATCTTCTGCAATTATTAGAAGTGGTCTTTGTGTTTGATTTACTTGCTCTAAAATTGGTAACATCTCTTTTAGTGAAGATATTTTCTTTTCTGATAATAAAATAAATGGATTTTCTAATTCTGCAATCATTTTTTCCATATTTGTAGCAAAGTATGGTGAAAGATAACCTCTATCAAATTGCATACCCTCTACAACAATTAATTCATCAGATATACCTTTTGCTTCCTCAACAGTAATTACACCATCTTTTCCAACTTTATCCATAGCTTCAGAGATCATATCTCCTACTGCTGTATCACTATTTGCAGATATTGTAGCAACTTGTGCAATATCAGTTTTATTTGTTACTGGTTTAGATATCTCTTTAAGTTCTGCTAAAATTTGTCCACAAGCCTTATCCATACCTCTTTTAAGTGTAACAGGGTTTGCTCCTGCTGTTACATTTCTAAGACCTTCTTTAAAAATAGAGTGAGCAAGTACTGTAGCTGTAGTTGTACCATCACCAGCTTCATCATTAGTATTTGATGCAACTTCTTTAACAAGTTGTGCACCCATATTTTCAAGGGCATCAGCTAATTCAATCTCTCTTGCAACAGATACACCATCTTTTGTAATAACAGGAGAACCGAAAGATTTTTGTAAAAGTACATTTCTTCCTCTTGGTCCCATTGTAACTTTTACTGCATTTGCTAATTGCTCAACACCACTATATAACTTTTGTCTAGCATCATCACTAAAAAATATCTCTTTTGCCATATTCTAAAATCTCCTTATTTTAATACGCCAAGAATTTCAGCAACTTCCATTACTAAATACTCTTGCTCATCTAATGTTACACTTGCACTTCTTGCAAATTTTGTATAAACAACATTATCCCCAACATCTACATACTTTACATCTGGTCCAATTGCCATAACTTCAGCTTGTGTTGGTTTCTCTTTTGAAGCATTATCTGGAATATATATTCCACTTGCAGTTTGTGTCTTTACCTCTTGTACCTTTACAAGTACTCTATCACCTAATGGTTTGAAATTCATTAATTTTCCTTTTTGCATATGCTAATATCAAAATTAGCACTCAAATATTTTAAGTGCTAGAATTGTATAAAAATATTACTTTATTGTCAAGTAGTATGAGTGAATTTAACTCAAGTTATTAAAGCTAAGATTTATGCCTATAAAGATAGTGTGAAAGTAATGGTTTTAGCGCAGTTTTAATTTGTATATCAAAGCTATTTAAATCAGTATCACACTTAGTTGCAAGGGTATTTGCACTATTAATTGCACCATCTAACCCTAATAGATTTACAAATGAATTTTTTGCTTCATCATTTGCTGTAGTTTTACCAGCTTCTTCTGATGATACAGTTTCATCAATAATATCGTCTTGTATTTGGAATAGTAGTCCAATATCAATACCAAAATTATAAAGTTTATTTTGTGTATCTAAATCTAAGTTACAAATAATAGCACCCATTTTTAGAGATCCAGCTATTAGTTTTGCTGTTTTGTGAATATGTAAAAATTCTAATTGCTCAAGCTTTAGTGGTTGATTTTCAAAATAACAATCAATAGCTTGACCAATAATCATACCATCAATACCACCATCACTAGACAAAACTTTTATTAGTTCAATTTTAATATCATTGCTAAGAGGTGCATTAGCAATCAGATTAAAACTGTGTGTATTTAATGCGTCACCAACAAGTATCGCAGTCACTTCATCATATTTTTTATGTAAAGTTTGATGTCCTCGTCTTAAATCTGCATCATCCATAGATGGTAAGTCATCATGTATTAATGAGTATGTGTGAAGCAGTTCAACACCTAGTGCTATTGGTAGAGAGTTTTTTAAAAGTAATGGTTGCAATGCTTGTACTATTGAAAGTATTAGCATAGGTCTAAATCTTTTTCCACCAGCATTTAACATATTTGTTAAAGCATCTTCAAAGATAGGGTGGAAAGATTTTGATTGTGGAAGATTATTGTTTAAATAATTTTCAAATGTTGCTAATAATTGCTTACTTTGCAAAAGGGTTTACTCCACCCATCATATTCATAGCCATAGCTTTTTTACTATCATCTGATTGTTTGATTACATCATTCATTGCTGATATTAAAAGAATTTGTAGTGAGTCCTTGTCTTCAAGTAGTGAATCATCAATTTGTAGATCGATAACTTCACTATTTCCGTTAATAGATAGTTCTATCATACCTCCACCAGTTTTTGCAGTGAATACTTGATTAGCACCATTTTCTTTAGCTTGTTCAGCCATCTGCTGAACTTGACCCATCATTTCATTTAGATTAATTTTACTAAGATCCATTCCTTCAAACATTAGTAGTCACTTCCTATTAATTCATTTGTAATTTCAGTAATATCATTGTTTTCATCTACATGCACTACAATTGGCTTATGTTTTTCTATCTCTTGTTCATTGTAAGATGCATATGCAATTACAATGATTTTATCACCAATTTCAACTTTTCTAGCAGCTGCACCATTTAGACACATCTCCTTTAAGCCTCTTTTTCCTTTGATAACATAAGTAGAAAATCGTTCACCATTGTTCACATTTACAATTTCTACTTTTTGTCCAACTCTTAAAGCCGATGCATCTAATAAGTCTTGGTCAATTGTAATTGAACCAACATAATTAAGATTTGCATCTGTTACAGTTGCTCTATGAATTTTGCTATAAAGCATATCAATATTCATTTTTTACATTCCTACTTGATTATTTTGATATATCTTGAGCTTCACCCCAGAATTGTTCTGGAATTATATATTCTTCAACTGGATTTCCACCAATCATATGCTCATCAATAATTCTATCAATTTTTTCTTTTGTAAGGTGTACATACATATGATGTCCTGGTTCCATTAGCATAACTGGTCCCATTTGACATCTACCCATACAACTTGTTCTGATTGGTTGAACTGGACCCATAATCCCTTTTTCCATTAGCTTTTGTGCCATATGGTTAAATAAATCTCTTGTTTGTTCACTTACACATGAAGGTTTTGGCATCCCTGGAGGTGAAGACTGTTCACATTTAAAAATGTAAAATGTTGGTTGCGGCATATCTGGCATTTGCATAAAAATTCCCTTTGTTTATTAATATTCGCAGATTTTATCTAACTATATTTGAAAATAATCTTATATCATTAAATTACTATTGGACATTTACTCTACAATATGTCCAACAAACTTAGAATAATTGTCTAAAACTATTCCACCTTTTCTAAATCCAAGTCCACAAGCTTCATAAGCATAAAATACACCAGCTTGGTAATAATCACCATTTTTGTCTTTTGGGAATTCTATATATTCTTGATATATTGGCTTAAAACTATCATATTCGCCATTTGTTTTGTATTCTAATGAATTATCAGCATTAATAATTGCTGTATTTGCACCTTCTCTACCAAAACACATTTTTTCAACTTGTTTTTTATGGTCTAATGGTTCAAATGATGTTTCAAGTAGAAGAGGGTGATCAGGATATAGATCCCAAAGTATTTTCATAAATCCCTTACTTTGAAACATTACAGTATATGCAGGGTTAATAATAATTGCTTTTTGATTATTAATAATCTCAGTAAGTAATATAGCTAATTCACCCTCATCAATTGCTATATCTTCCCATGGAATAAGTTTGAACCAAAACTCATAGTTTGTATCTTCCTTATTAAATATCCCATCATTGTTAAATTGAGTATCTTCAATGTATTCAAAAGCAGTTTGATATCCAGCTTCACTTGCTATATGTTGTAGTAGTTTTGTAGTATTTTCATCCTCAAGATTATTTGAAATTGATGAGAAAAGGATTTTAAAGTTTAGATCTTGATAATATTTTTCAAAATCCTCTATAGGGGTATCTAGTGTTACAAATCTTTTGAAATTATCTTTTAAAGCTTCATAAAGAGAGTTGAATTGAGAGGCTTCATCTAATTTATTATACTTTAATAAAGCCCATTGAATAATAGCAGTTTCAAATACGGACGTAGGTGTATCTGCATTAAATTCTATTAGTTTAATAGGTTTACCATCTATACCACCTGCTAGATCAAATCTACCATATAAATGCCAATGTACATCATTTTCCCATGATTGTTTGATTAATTCTACTAAGTTAAATGGTATATTAAGTTCATGAAAAAGATTATTTTCAATCACATATTCACCAGCTTCACAAAACATATTGTAAAGTTCATTTGTAGCTTCATAGTATGTAGTAGCTTCATCTTCATTTATTACTACAACTTCATCACTAATATATGAGGTGGTGTCATCCTCTGTATGCCAGTGAAAGCCTATTGACTCTAGATAGTCATTTGTAAGGGGATTTAATTTTTTGAGTTTCATGTGCTACTTTCTTTAGTATAGTTTTCTTTTAATTATATCAGATTAGTTTTTAATTAAATTGTTTTTTATATATTTTGACAACTTATTGACATATTATGAAAATTAGCTTAATTTTAGTGGTTAATTAAAGATAAGATAAGATAAGTATTGATAGGCTAAACTTAGTAGATAAGATGATTTTTTGCTTATGTTATAAGGAGAGAGAATGTTTAAAAATCTATCAATAGGTGCTAAAGGAACTATTAGTTCATTGATAATTGCAATAGCTGGTACCTTATCAGTAATAGTTGGTGTGTATGCAGCAATTAGTCTAAGTGATTCCACAAATCAAATTAAGAAACTTGATCAAAGTTTAGTTCACAATCAAAAAATTGTAGCAGGACATGAAAAGTTTATGGGTGAAATGTGTAGAGCATTTGCTAACAATAAAGAATCACATGTAGGTACAGATCATACAAATTGTATATTAGGAAAGTGGTATTATCCTGCTAAAGCTGCTGGTGAATTTGATAATTTTTCAGCAAAGGTAAGATCAAAATTTGAAAATATGGAATCTGAGCATGCTAAAATACATGCAATAGCAAAAGCTTATAAAACTGACTATAATCATATTGACCGTGGTCTAAAAGAAGTGATGTATCAAAAAGAGATAGATCACCTAAATTGGGCAAAAAATTTATCTAATTCTCTAATCAATAAAAAAGTAGCAAATGTTCAAACTGATTCACATCTATGTGCTTTTGGTAAGTGGTATGATAAACTAATAGTAAGTGAAGAGTTTAAAACTTATGATAGTGAAATTAAGTCATTATTAGTTTCAATAGCATCTCCACATGATAAACTTCATACAAGTGCTCACAAAGTAATATCTCTACAAAAAAAGAAAAAGAATGATAGTGCTATGAAAATGTATCAAAAAGAAACATTAGTACACATAAAAGAGGTTCAAAAAATATTTAAAGATATTTTAAATAG
>CAZWLA010000055.1:0-7810 GCA_964633845.1 uncultured Arcobacteraceae bacterium
TAAAATCCAGTTCATTTATAATACTATCATAATGTATATACTTTATATCTGCCAATCGTTTAGATTTAATAAATACCTTTTGATAATTCAGTATTATAGTTATAATATAATATGAGTAAGTATTCACTATATTTATATTTAACAGCCCAACAGTAGTAGGTAAATTTGATTTATCATAGCCAAATAGCATACTGTGATTTTTATGTGTATATATAAAACTACTATCACTATATACTCTAATTTTTGCTTTTTGATAAGTGTCTATAAACTCTTGTATATTTGAATAACTATGCAGGTATTCAACTTTAAGTTTATTATCATTAATATCTTGTATAAAACTATCTTTAAGGATAATTTCATCAACTTCTCGGATAAAGTTATAATTTGAAGTTCTAAAAAGATTTTGAGTGAATATATTTAAAAGTATATTAGACAATCATTTTCATCCCATCATAAGATTAGATAATTCTAAAATTTATAGTTTAGTCCAATATATGTTGATTTTATATTGTCATATTGCCTTGTGATATTCGTCGGATGATGTACAAATCCTGCATTTGCTTTTGTGTATCTTGCACCTATTTCACAAGTAAGGTTCATACTTAAATCCACTATAATACCACACTGAACACCATATTCACTACCTGTATCTTTATTATTTTTATCAAGTTTCCATTCAGCCCCACCAATGTGTACACCAATATATGGAGTAATTAATGAATATGAATAAAACAAATAATCATGATTATAAGTTATTGAAGTATAGCCACTATCCTTAGAATATTGAATATAATATCTATTAGCACCATCTAACATTCCTAATTTTATAGCCATATATGTATCTCTTTCAGATATTTCAGTACTTGTTGTTTTAGAATTACTATAATTTGTACCTATAAAAGATACCTTATCTGCCATAGCATTTATTCCTGCAAGTAATAGAACTGCAAGTATTAAAGATTTTTTCATTTTTGTTTTCCTCTATTTTTCATTATTATAAAAGTATCAAATAAAATATTATCCAACACTTATATTAAGATATTATAATAGAAAATGTAGTAATAAAATTAGTTAAATGTTAAGAGAGACTTTACGCCTCTTTAATACCAGTCTTAAGATATCTAAGCTCTTTAGCTATATCGTCACCTTGTCTCATAAAATGTTCCCCAATTAGGAATGCATCTGCACCTATTGAACTTAATCTTTCAATTGTTTCTCTATTGCTTACGCCAGATTCTGCTACAATAATCTTTCCGTTTGGAATCATAGGTATTAATTGATCACATAGTGTCATATCCATCTCAAATGTATCAAGATTTCTATGATTAATACCAATAATAGTAGCACCACACTTCATAGCTTTCATTAAATCTTCTTTATCATGAATCTCTACTAGAACTTCAAGTCCAACATGTAAAGCATAATCATATAATTCTTTTAACTCTTTTGTACTTAGTGCTTTTGCAATAAGTAGAATAAAGTCTGCACCATATACTAAAGCTTCAACAATTTGATATTTATCAACGATAAAGTCTTTTCTTAAAAGTGGTGTTTGATTATATCTTCTGATTTGAGTTAAATACTCTAAATCACCTTTAAACCAATGTGGTTCTGTAAGAACAGATATTGCATCTGCACCACCATTTTCATATTCTTTTGCAATTAATACTGGTTCAAAATCTTCTCTAATAATACCTTTACTTGGGCTTGCTTTTTTTACCTCAGCAATAATTTTTATTGGGTCTTCTTTTGTAGCAGTTAAATATGGCTTCACATCTCTTGGTGGATATGGGTTATATGATAATGACCTTCCTAACCAATCAAGATCATAATCTTTTTTTCTTTTCTCTAGATCTTCTTTTGTTTTTCTTATTATTTCATCTAATATCATTTACATCTCCTTATTGCATCATAGTGTTTTTTCATCTCTGGGTCTTCTAGCCCTACTTCATCTTTTAGTATATTCATTATCTCTTGTGCTTTTTTACAATTATTATTTTTATAGTATCCCCATGCTAAAGAATCTCGATATGCAATATTAGTAGGGTCTTTCTTTAAAGCTTCTTTAACCCAGTATATACCTTTAGTAATATCTCTATTATGATCAATCAATATATAGCCATAGAAATTATAATACTGATGATTTTTTACTGTTTTTAGTGCTATTTCAAAATTTGCAATAACTGTATTTAGTATATCATCTTTCTTTTTAGCTGTTTCATATTGGAGTATAGCTAATTGTGCTAAATAATTATTATCATTTGTTAATTTTAATAATTTTCTTGTAAGATTTAATGCTTTATTATAGTTTTTAGATTGATGATATAATGCAAGTAAATCTAAATTTTCTATATTGTTAAGCTCTAAAAATTCTATAGCTTTATTTATATCTTGCAGTTTCAATATAGATACTATTAATTGTGCAATCTTATCTAGCTTTTCTTTTTTATCAGTATGATCTTGGTATTTTTTATAAATCTTTTTTAAAACAGACAGCATTCCTTCTATATTTTTATCATATTGATAATATAAAAGTAATCTATCACAAACTTCTATTTTATCACATCCATGCAATCCAATATATGTCTCAAGATATGATATAGCTGTTTTCTTCTGGTCTAAATAAGCATACAGAACATTTGCTAGATTTAAAAGTGTTTGGGCTTTCTTATTTGAAGCATATGCACTTTCAAAGTACGATAAAGATTCTTCAAACCTTTTTTGTCCATATAAAATCGTAGCCACTGTTTCATAATTAATAGAATTATTATATTTTTCAAGCAACTCATTTGCAAATATTAAAGCAAGTTTATCTTGTTTAGACTTTATAAGTGCCATCACTTCTAATCTTCTTAAATTCTCTTCATGTTCTTTAAATATATGCTTATACTTTGCAGTTAATGTAAGTATCGTATCATAATCACCAATTCTAATGCTCAGTGATAATATCTTTTTTAAATACTCATATTTTTCGTATTGTGAAAATAGTAAACGAAGTAATTCTCTACTTTCATTTAACTTATTTTGACTTTCTAAATCCAATGATAAAATAACTGTTGTTGTTTCATCAATATTTAAATTTTTATTGATATTGTTTGCAAGTAAGCCATAAGGGACTAAACAAACAAAAATAAATAGAACTATAAATCGATTATTGCTGGACATTCTTCTTTTACCTCATCAACTTTATCTTTAAAATAATCCCAAAAAGGGAATGTTCTACACTGTTTTGGCCTTGCATCATATATAGCACATTGTTTTTTTTCAAGATCAAAAAAAACACAAGCAAAACTATCTTGTGATATTTTCTTCTCTTTAATTGAATGTTTGTATTTAGCTTTAAAAAGATATCGCTCAACTGTTTCTTCTATCGATAGATTTAGATACTTAGCTAATATATCAATCTCATTTGCATTTATCCAAATATAACCAGATTCACCAATACAGCAATTTCCTTCACAAACATTACATTTATCTTCATCAAATACATAAGTATATTCACTATTAATTATCACTTATATCATCCATATTTACTTTGATACTATGTGTAGCGCATTTATCATATACCAACAATGTCTCTTGTGTAAAACTACCATCTTTATTAAACATTATAAATGGTGGTAAAATACTCATAAGAGACTTAGAATTTTTTCTTGCATATATCATAACTATAGTAGCATCTTTAGTATCTTTTGGATGCAAGAACTTCATTGTCTCTATATTAAGTTTATACTTATTTAAAAGCATCATAATATGGTCTATCTGCTTAGTATCATAACAAAATATAAATTTACCATTATCTTTAATTATTTTTGATACTTGTGAAATAAGACCATCTAAAGGCATACTATCATTATATCTTGCTATTTTAATATTTTCATTTTCACTTTTAACAACACAACTATGATAGAATGGAGGATTAGAAACTATTATATCAAACTTCTTATCAAATACTATATCAAATAAACTACCCTTGTATAGCTTTGATATTATATTATTTGTGACTGCATTTTTATATGATAAGAACTGAAATTGATCTTGTATTTCACATTGATTTAATGATAGTTTACTATATTCACGCGCTACTAGTAAACCTAATATTCCACTTCCACTTCCTATATCAAGCAGATCACCATTAATATTTTTAAACTTCTTTAAACTATCACATATAAATTGAAATAAAATATGAGTATCACTATTGTAGCAATATCCATTTTGAGGCTGATATATTACCATAGTGATCCAGTTGCATAATCATCATTTACAACCATCTCCATATATGTATTATCATCATAATCCAAATATATAGTATATTGATCCAGTTTAATAGTATTTTGTATTTTACTTCTATTTATAAATGTTTCATCATTAGATGATAATGATGAAAGATAATACTCCACCATAGATGGAGCAAGTGTATCAAATGAAGTTTCTAACTGATTAAAATCAGATACACTAAATGTAGAATAAAGTTTATTTTTATCAAGTGATATGATCATACTTTAAGATAGTTTAATCCCAAGTATGTCATCTAAGTTAGGTACTTTTTGCTCATCAATATCTTTTTCTTTTGGCTTATCAAATATTGATGCTTCTTTAATTTCTACTTGTGGTTCTTTAGGAGTATTCCCTCCAAGGATAGACTCTATCTTACCAAGCATACCAGTTATAGCACCATCTTTTTTACCACTATCTGATGATAAAGAATCAAGTTTATTATTTAATTCCCTATTTTCTTCTTCTAAGTCTTCAATTTTACTATTTAATTGTTTATTTTCATTTTGAATATCTTCATATGCAGAAATAAGTGTAGTTAAGGCTGTTTCAAGTTTTTGTGTTGTAGTTTGTGTATTGTTTTCCATACATGCATTATACTAAAAATATGTTAAAAATCATTGAAATAAATATTAAAATATATAATAATAAGATATAGCTCCTAAAAGAATTAATGTGTATTATATTCTTACTTTTAATACCTATAAATACACCTGCTAAAGATGCAATAGCAACAGTCAAACCTTCAGTATATAGCATATGACCGCCAAGTGATAAGGATATAAATCCAGCCAAAGAACTAAAAATTACAAAAAATAGTCCCATTGAGCTTGCTACTTTTAAGTCATAGTGTAAATAGCTTGCTAATATAGGTGTGAGCATAACTGCACCACCAACACCAACTGACATTGCAATTATTCCAACTACAAATCCTATAGATATTAGTTTTAAAATACTTTTGTCTTTATCTTGTGTTTGTGTGTTTGGACTAGTTGTTATTACCTTATATATCGCAAACCCTACAATGATTATAAATATATATTTTAAAGTATTTTCATCTAGTATATTTAAAACAAAACTACTATTGATACCACCTAAAAATCCACCAATGCCTAAGTATATACCATACTTAAATAGTTGCCTATATTGTTTCATATTTAAAAATGAACCAAAAATAGAAGAAAATACCATTTGCATTATTGATATACTAACTGCTTGTTTCATATCAAATCCATAATATATCAACATTGGTACTAAAACCATACCACCACCAACACCAAAAAATCCAGATATAAATCCAGTCATAGAACCAAATAAAATTAATACAATACTATCTATGAACATGATTACTCCATAATATATAGTGCTAATTCATCTGCTAGCATAAAATCATTTGAAAAAACCATATTTTTAATTTTGGTTAAATTATTATTCTCAATTAGATGATCAATTTTATTCAATTGAATTGGAGTATAATTATTTAAACAAATTCCAATATTCGATCTTAGTCCAAGAAGTGTTTTTTCTATTAGTATATCATCTTTTGTCAATCTTTCTATATCAATATACGATTGATCTTTGATAAACTCTTCTATATCTTTTGTATTGCATGTCCTTGTTTCTTCAATAGTACCAATAGCACCTGCACCAATACCTAAGTACTGTTCATACTTCCAATATCCAATATTGTGCTTACACTGTGAATCTTTTGTTTTTGCAAAATTTGAAATTTCATATTGTTCAAATCCTAAAGATTTAAGTGAAGAAAAAATATAATTTGCCATATCTATATTTTCAACTCTAACATTACTTTTATTATAAAACGATGTCCCCTCCTCTAGTGTCAAACTATAGGCACTTACATGATCTATAGGCAACATAGATATAAAATCTATATCATTATCAATTAACTGCTTTGTATCAAGCTTGGTATCATAAATAATATCACAATTGATTTTTTTAAATCCAATTTTTTTGGCATTTTTAATTGCTTCTATTGCTTGATCTTTACTATGATTTCTATTTAAAAATTTTAGTTTTTCATCATTGAAACTTTGAATACCAAAACTAATACGATTCACACCTAACTCAAACATATCTTTTTGCCATTTTAACGTAGCTGAGTTTGGATTAGCTTCTATAGTAATCTCCGTAAACTCATCAGTATATTTTTGTAAAAGATTAAAAATAGGCTTATATTCATCTGCCTCAATACAACTTGGTGTCCCACCACCAATAAATACTGTATTAAATTTTTCTACCTTATGTGTCTTAATTTGAGTTTGAAGTTGATTATAAAGGCGAAGCATATATTCTTGCTTTAGATGATATAAGCCAACATAAGAATTAAAAGCACAATAATTACATTTGCTATCACAAAATGGAATATGTATATATAAAAGCATCAAAAATCCAATGGACTTTTAAGAATTTTTTTATTTAACTCTTTTACAATATGAGTATAAATCATAGTAGTGCTTATATCTTTATGTCCAAGTAACTCTTGAATAGTTCGTATATCAGTTCCATTTTGAAGCATATGAGTTGCAAAACTATGTCTAAAAGTATGAGCAGTTACTCGCTTATTTATACCACATAGATTTACAGATTTTTTAATAGCACGATTGATATTTACATCATGGATATGATGTCTTCTTTGCTCTTTTGTTCTTGGATCTGTTGAGATTGAACGAGCAGAAAAAAGATACTGCCAATTAAAATCAACTGAAGCATTTTTATACTTTTGAGCTAAACCATAAGGTAGATAAACATTACCAAATCCATCTTTTAAATCTTTGGTGTGTAAAGTCTGTACTCTTTGAATTTGTTGTTTTAATCTCTCTTTTAACCTTGCAGGAAGAGGCACTATTCTATCTTTGGTGGATTTGCTATCATAGATATAAATATTATCATATCCAAAATCAATATCTTTTACACGAAGTCTTAGAGCCTCTTTGATTCTAAGACCACAACCATAAAGTAAAGATACGATAATATTATTAACACCTGTGATATTTAGAAGTATTTGCTGCACTTCATCTGTACTTAGTACTACTGGTATTCTCTCCTTAGCTTTTGCTCTAAAAGCTTGAATATTTTCATCTTTTAAATCAATATCCAAAACCTCTTTATATAAAAATAATAAAGCATTAAATGCTTGATTCTGTGTAGTTGGAGCTACTTTTTTTTCAACTGCAAGATGAGTTAAATACTGCCCAATCTCAATCTTGCCCATATCCTTAGGATGTCGTTTATTATGAAATAATATATAGTTCTTTGACCAATATAAATAAGTCTGCTCAGTAGATAAACTATAATGCTTTAATCGTATCTTATCGACTAATATATCAAGTAGCTTTTTTGGAGGATTCATATATTAAATATTCCTTAAATTATGTCTATTTTAATATAAATATTGTGATAGTATATCTTTTAAGTACTTATGTAAGTATAAATATATAATGATATTCATTGCTTTTAGTTTTAATTTTATTATTATGATATGTTAGCTACAATGTATATTAATAAATAGTTA
>CAZWLA010000056.1:0-7796 GCA_964633845.1 uncultured Arcobacteraceae bacterium
TTTTAAATTAAACTCTTTAAACTCTTAACTGTAAATAGTTTCAAATTATCACCTTTTTGTGATTTTAATTCACTTGAAAATCCACTCTTAGAAAATAGCACAAATGTATCGATATTTATTTTTGCATCTTTACATTTTTGTTTTAAATTATTTAATTCACTTTTTTTAATTTTTGAATTTGTATATTTACAAGACCCTGCTATAGATACACCTTTTTTAGTTGTACAAAGTAGATCAATATCTATATCATCATCCCAATATCTGCCAATACTATAAATAGAGTCATCTTTCAAACTAAATCTAACTAATTCATGCGACAATTGTTCAAATATAGTTTCCGTAAATTCAGACTTTCTATTTTGAAATAATTTTTCAAATTCTTCATAGTTTCCATCTCTAATACCTTTAAATATTGGAGATATAAAGGCAAACCAAAATCGTACAAACGGAATAGTAAATAATAGTTTCTCAGATACTGTATATTGATCTTCAAGATTAGACATAGATTGAAGTGACTTTTCTAATTTTAAAATATTTAATTTACACAATTCATCTACTAAATCTATCCCTTCATCAAAATTTATATTTGCCCTTCTAAATGCTGAGTTTGTTCTTCTATCTCCAAGTGCTAAACCAGTAAGTATTGAAGAAAACTCTTCTTTCCCATTTACAAGAGTATTTATATCATTTCGTAAATATTTATATTTATTTAAAACATAATTTTCAATTGTAGTTTCAAGTGAATATTTCGTATTTATTTGAAAGTCTGTGCCACCAAATACTGCAAAATATTCTACAGCTTGCTCCATACTATCAAATTTATTTAATTTACAGAACTCACTAAATAGTTTACCTATGGACTTTTTTTCACTTAGTTTCATTATAGTATTTTATTTCTCTTTATTCATATAGTCAGTAATATCTTGATTACTCATCATAAGCTGCATTTTTAATTGCATATCATCCTCTTCAATAATCTTTTTAATTAAATCTTTTGATGTATCTTTATCGTTTGCTAATTTTACTTTATCTTCTATTGTTAATTTTTCATACTCTTCATTTGTCATGTTTTTATCCTTAATATTTATTTGCTTCTGATTCAACTTCTTGTAAAAATCTATCTAATAACTTATCAGTTGGAAGTTTTTCTATAACTTCTCCTTTTTTTATAATAAGCCCACTACCCTTACCATACGCTATTGCAACATCAGCTGATTTTGCTTCACCAATAGCATTTACAACACAGCCCATAACAGAAACATTTAGTGGTGCTTTTATATGCCTTGTGGCATCTTCAACTTCTTTTACTGCACTAACTAAATCTGCTTCTATTCTTCCACAAGTAGGACATGATATAATATTTAAACCATCTTTTACAATTCCAGCATCTTTTAAAATAGCTCGTCCCACTTCTATCTCTTTTTCAAGTTCACCTGTAATAGAGATTCTCATAGTATCACCAATACCATCAAGGAGTAAAGATCCAAGAGCTATTGAAGATTTAATTGTACTATGGAAAAGTGTCCCAGCTTCTGTAACTCCTAAATGAAATGGATAGTTATTAAGTGGCCTAAGCATCCTATATGCTTCAACAGTTCTTTGAACATCACTAGCTTTTAGAGATATTTTAATATCATCAAAGCCTAAATCTTCAAGATATTTTATATTATATTGGGCACTTTTCACCATTCCTAAAGCTGTTTGTCCATATTTATCTTCAAATTGTTCCTCTAAAGATCCACAGTTTACACCTATTCTAACTGGTATTTTTCTATTTTTACAAGCCTTTATAATCTCTTTTATCTTATTTTTATCACTAATATTTCCAGGATTAAATCTAATACAATCAACAACCTCTGCTGCAATTAATGCTAGTCGATAATTAAAATGTATATCCGCAACAATAGGAAGTGATGATCGTTTTTTTATCTCTTTTAAAGCATTTGCCGCAGCCATATCAGGAACTGCAACTCTTACAATATCAGCACCAGCAAAATGAAGTCTTTTTATCTGTTCAAGTGTAGCTTCAATATCGCTTGTCTTACTATATGTCATCGATTGTACCGATATAGGGGCATCTCCACCTATAGCAACATCTCCAACATATATTTTTTTCGTTTCATATCTTTGTATCATAGAATAATTTTATCTAAATAAAGATATAATATCCCCTATGAATGATTTAAATTTATTTGATATTATAGTTTTAACACTTATTACTTTACTTGGTTTAAAAGGTCTTTTTAGAGGTCTTATAAAAGAAGTTTTTGGTCTTGTGGGTATTGTAGGTGGAGTATATGTTTCCTCAAGGGTATCAAAGCCTGTAGGCGAACTAATCAATTCCATTATACCAATTGATAATGAATCAACAAGATTGCTACTTGGATTTGTACTTGCTATTGTAGGCTTTTGGGCTGCTACCTATGCTATTGGTATGGCTATTAGTAAAATATCAAGCTTAAGTGGCTTGGGTATTTTTGATAGACTTTTTGGATTTATTTTTGGTGCTGCTAAAGTATTTTTAATATTTTCAATCATAATTTATGCACTTACTCAAGTTGACGCAATTGCTAAAAAACTTGAGGAAAAAACAAAGGACAGTATTATGTATCCACTATTAAAAGAAGTTGGATCATATATTATTAAGCTTGATACTACAAAATATCAAGATGGGATTAAGTCTCATGTAAATGGAGCTATTGAAGCTACAAAACAAGCTATTGATAGCGAAGTTTCTTCAGCAAAAGAGACAATAGAAGATATATCCAAAGACACTATTAAAGAAAAATAAACAATTTAAAAAAATAAGAGGAACTAAATATTGTTTGAAAATAAATATATACAACAAAGAATTGAAAAAGCAGATAAGTTAAAAGAGCTTGGATTAAATCCATATAGAAATGACTCAAAACGAGACACTACAATTGGAAAATATATAAATGTAAATGATGATGTAAAAAACCTAGAAGATCAAAGAGCAGAGAATAGACACTATACAGTTGCTGGAAGAATTAAGTTTTATCGAAATATGGGAAAGGCTAGTTTCCTTAAAATAGAAGATGAATCTGGTATTTTACAAATATATGTAGCAAGAGACAATCTTCCTGAAGGTTTTTATAACAATATCAAAAAGCTAATGGAAGTTGGAGATATTATTGAAGTTAAAGGCTATCCTTTCGTTACACAAAAAGGTGAGTTATCTTTGCATGTAGATGATCTAAAGATCCTTACAAAAGCAATATCTCCACTACCAGAGAAATACCATGGTATTCAAGATAAAGAACTTAGATATAGACAAAGATATTTAGATCTTATCATGAATTCTGATGTGAAGAAAACATTCCAAGTAAGAAGTAAAGTTATATCACTTACTAGAAGATTTTTTGAAGACAAAGGTTTCTTAGAAGTTGAGACACCTATGATGCACCCTATTGCAGGTGGAGCAAATGCAAAACCATTTGTAACTCATCATAATGCATTAGGTGTTGATAGATACTTAAGAATTGCTCCTGAATTATATTTAAAAAGATTAATTGTTGGTGGATTTGAAGCTGTATTTGAGATCAATAGAAACTTTAGAAATGAGGGGATGGATGCTACACATAACCCTGAATTTACATCTATTGAATTTTATTGGGCGTATAAAACATATAGAGATCTAATCAACATCACAAAAGAGTATTTTGAATACCTTTTTGAGCATTTAAATTTACCTAAAACTTTACCATATGGAGATGTTGAAATTAACTTTGCAAACTTTACTGAAATAGGTTTAGTAGATTCATTGACAAAAATTGGTGAAGTTCCAGCCCAGTCTTGTAATGATATTGATTCAATATATGCTTATTTTAAAAGCCAAGGTGTTTCTATAAAGCCAAATCTAAATCTTGGTCAACTTCAAGGTGAACTGTTTGATGAATATGTTGAAGGTAAATTAATTGACCCAACATTTATCACAGATTATCCAGTTGAAATTTCTCCACTAGCACGAAGAAGTGATGAAAATCCAGAGATCACTGAAAGGTTTGAACTATTTATGGCAGGTAAAGAGATAGCAAATGCATTTTCTGAGCTTAACGATCCACTAGATCAACTTGAAAGATTTGAAGGTCAAATGAATGCAAAAGATGCTGGTGATGATGAAGCACATGAAATGGATGCTGATTTTGTAAATGCATTATCTTATGGTATGGCTCCAACAGCTGGTCAAGGTATTGGTATTGATAGACTTGTAATGATGCTTACAAATGAACATAGTATTAGAGATGTACTTCTTTTCCCTGCAATGAAGCCAATTCATACAGAAGTAGATTTACATTCTGACGATGAAGAATAAAAATAAATTAATTAAAGAAGGAAAAATAATATGAGTAATTTTATAAAAAGTGATAATTTAGCTACAGCAGATGCTGAAGTATTTGGGATGATTGAATCTGAGCTTGAAAGACAAACAGATCATTTAGAGATGATTGCATCTGAAAATTTTACATCTCCAGCTGTAATGGAAGCAATGGGTTCTGTATTTACAAACAAATATGCTGAAGGGTATCCTTATAAGAGATACTATGGTGGATGTGAATTTGCAGATCAAGTTGAGCAATTAGCTATTGATAGAGCATGTGAGATTTTTGGATGTAACTATGCAAATGTACAACCACATTCTGGATCTCAAGCAAATGGTGCAGTTTATGCTGCATTATTAAAAGCTGGTGATAAACTTTTAGGTATGGATCTATCTCATGGTGGACACTTAACTCATGGTTCTAAGCCATCTTTTTCTGGTAAAAATTACCACTCATTCACATATGGTGTTGAGATGGATGGAAGAATTAACTATGATAGAGTTATGGATATTGCTAAAATTGTTCAACCAAAAATAATTGTTTGTGGAGCATCTGCATATGCAAGAGAGATTGATTTTGCTAAATTCAGAGAAATAGCTGATGCAGTTGGTGCTATTTTATTTGCTGATATTGCACATATTGCTGGACTAGTTGCTGCTGGTGAGCATATGTCTCCATTCCCTTATGCAGATGTTGTTACAACTACAACTCATAAGACTTTAAGAGGTCCAAGAGGTGGTATGATTATGTGTAATGATGAAGATATTGCAAAGAAACTAAACTCTGCTATCTTCCCAGGGCTACAAGGTGGTCCACTAGTACATGTAATTGCTGGTAAAGCAGTAGCATTTGGTGAGATTTTAAGACCTGAGTGGAAAGATTATGCAAAGCAAGTAAAAGCAAATGCTAAGGTTCTTAGTGAAGTTCTTGTAAAAAGAGGTTATGATATTGTAAGTGGTGGAACTGATAATCACTTATTATTAGTATCATTTGTTGGAACTGATATTTCAGGTAAAGATGCAGATGCAGCACTTGGAAATGCAGGAATTACTGTAAATAAAAATACAGTACCTGGTGAGACAAGATCTCCATTTGTTACTTCTGGAATTAGAGTAGGATCACCTGCACTAACTGCAAGAGGAATGAAAGAGGCTGAATTTGAACTAATTGGTGAAAAAATTGCTGATGTGTTAGATGATATTAATAATATTGATCTTCAAGCACAAGTAAAAGAAGAGCTAAAACAATTAGCACAAAACTTTGTAATATATACTCAATCAACTTATTAAACTAATAAAAGGGTCTACTATGGAATTTAAAAATGAGATGTTTGAACAAAATGACAATATGAATCAATCTATTAATCATCAAGATGAACTATCAAATATTTCATTAACAGATTCTAATGAAGATGGCAATGCAAATAATAAAAAATATATACTATTGGCTATTGCACTAGTTTTATTATTTGCTATTACCATAATAATCATCAGATTTATTTCAAATTCAAATAATGACACTCTAATTGAAGATACTTCAGTAAATACTATCAAGCAGGATAATATCTTAGAGGGTATTGATCCTGAACAAAAATATCGAGAGATAATTCAAAAACGAGTAGAGACTTTAAAGCAAGAGGAACAATTAAAAGCTATTGAAGCAAAAGAAGATATCAAAATGAATGCACCAATAGTTACAGATACAGAAGACATACAAGATAGTGTTCCTACTAAGCAAGATAAAAAACGAGAAAAAGAGTTTAAAGCTCCAACAGCCAAAACTGTTATTTTGAATAGTTCAAATAAATTAGATGGAAGTTTTATACAATTAGGTGCATTCTCAAATTATCCAAAGAAGCAATATATAAACAATATCAAAGATAAAAACTATGATGTTGTTATACACAAAGTTGAAGTTAATGGCAAATACTACCATAAGGTACTAATAGGGCCCTTTGAGTCACAGCAAGTATCTAGATCTAAATTATCAACAATTAGAGAAGAATTAAATAGCCCAAAAGCTTTTATATATCAATAGATGAAGGTTACAAATGTTTTATAGTAAAAGTTTAATCCTAGACCAATTTACACCAGTCTCTATATATCAAAAAATACAAAAACTTTTTAGTGAAGAGATAACTTTTTTATTTGAATCAGTACTAAATGGAAGTGATGGGAATTTTTCATATATTTTAATTGGTGATAGAGAGCGAGTTTGGCATAAAGATGGAAAGAGTTATCATAAGGATGAAGCACAAAACATTCTTAAAGTGGATAACAACCCATTTAACTTTCTAAAATCATATTACAATGCACTTGATAAGCAAATATATAAGGAAAAAGCACAAGAGTTAGGGCTTGGACTTGTGGATGGGTTTATTGGAAATGTTGGTTATGATATGGTATGTGAATTTGAACCAAAATTAAAAAAAAGTATGTCAAACCTTGAAGATACAATTGGCATAGCTGACTTTGATTTAATTCGTCCCAAAATAATTTTAGGTTTTTCACATAAAACATCAAAACTAACTATAGTTACATCAATGGATTCTATGAAAGATCATCTACAAATTATAGAAGATGAACTTCATAAAAGCTTTGAATATGCTCCACTTAAAAAAGCAAAACTTTTAAATGAAGGTAGTTTTACACATAGTAAAGAAAAGTTTTTTGATATGGTTGCAAAATCAAAAGAGATGATCAAATCTGGTGATGTCTTTCAAATACTTATGACAAATAGATTTACTCAAAAAGTACAAATTGATAACCTAAGCTTCTACAGAGGGCTAAGATCAAAAAACCCTTCACCATATCTATTTTTATTAGAATATGAAGATTTTTGTATTGCTGGAAGTTCTCCTGAAGTGATGGTAAGATTAACTGATGGTAGAATCTTACTTAGACCAATAGCAGGCACAAGAAAAAGAGGAAAAACATTAGCCAAAGATCTAGAGATGGAAAAAGAGTTAATAAATGATCCTAAAGAGAGAGCTGAACATATCATGCTTATTGACCTAGGTAGAAATGATGTAGGAAGAGTGGCCAAAAAAGGAACTGTAGAAGTAACTGATCTTATGAGAATAGAAAAATACTCACATGTTATGCATATAGTGACAGATGTAGAAGCAAATTTAGATGAAGAAAAGTACGATATGTTTGATCTTTTTGCAGCTACTTTTACAGCTGGTACGATGACAGGTGCACCAAAAATCAGAGCTATGGAGCTAATAGCTGATTTTGAACAACTAAAAAGAAGTTTTTATAGTGGTTCAATTGCCTACTTTGGTTTTGATGGTAATATGGATAGTGCTATTACTATTAGAACAACTCTTATTAAAGATGATACTATAATTTTCCAAGCTGGAGCTGGAGTAGTAGCTGATAGTATTCCAGAGCTTGAATATTTAGAAGTTAGAAATAAACTTGCAGCAAATGTTGCTACACTTAAAGATTT
>CAZWLA010000057.1:0-7466 GCA_964633845.1 uncultured Arcobacteraceae bacterium
ATAATTAGCAAGATGGTCGTCTTAATGAAGAAAAATTATGATTGCAATCAGTACATTTATATCTTTGTATTCCACCTTTTTTACCATTCTTTTTGGTGTATATTGAAAAACATTTTGGACAGGTTTTAGTGTTTTTTTACAGACATCTGTAAATAATCCTTTTTAAACCCTTATAATACCTGGTCTTGCTTGAGTTTTCAGCCTGAAATATTCTATATTAAGTCTAATATTATAAGACACAAAGATGTACCTAGTTCTATATTTAAGGAGCTATGGATTACACTCCAGTCTGGAAAAACTTGGTGTGAAGAAATTAAGAATTGTAAAAAAAATGGTGAACATTATTGGGTTTTAGCAAATATAAAGCCAGAATATAACAAAAAAAATGAAATAGTAGGATATGTTTCAATAAGAGAAAATATTACAGATAAAAAAACTATTGAGCAACTTTCTATTACAGATGGATTAACTTCTTTACATAACGGAAGACATTTTGATGATATATTTCCAAAACAAATAAACATATCCAAAAGAAATAATATTTTACTTGCATTTATAATGATGGATATTGACCACTTTAAACAATACAATGACACTTATGGACATCAAGCAGGAGATGATACTTTAATAAAAGTAGCTTCTATATTAAAAAACTCTTTACATCGTACAGATGACTATACTTTTAGACTTGGTGGTGAAGAATTTGGTATACTATATAGAGTAAAAAACTCTAATGAAGCCTTAGAGATAGCAAATAATTTAAAAGAAAAAGTTGAAGCTTTAAAAATAGAACATAGTGGGAATTCTGCATCCCATTTTATTACTATATCTATAGGTCTATTTATTCTAGATCCAACAAAAACATATGATATTAATAATATTTACAAACAAACAGATGACCTCTTGCATGAAGCAAAAAATGGTGATAGAAATAAAATTATAATGTCGTGTTAAATCCTCATTCATTTATTGTTAATAAAAATTTAGATAACATCTCCTAATATATAAACAATTAGGATATGTTATAATGGAAAAAGCAAAATATATTTGGATGGATGGAAAGTTAACTCCTTGGGATGATGCGAAAGTTCACGTATTAACTCATACCCTTCACTATGGAAATGGTGCTATTGAAGGTACTAAAGCATATAAGACTCATGATGGTAGATGTGCTATTTTCAAACTTCAAGAACACACTCAAAGGCTATTAGATTCTTCAAAGATGACACTTATGGATGTACCATATACTGTTGAAGAGCTAAATGATGCACAAGTAAAACTACTTCAAGAAAATGAACTTTTTGAAGGTGCATATATTAGACCTCTAGTTTACCTTGGATATGGAGTTATGGGACTATACCATAAAGATTGTCCAGTTAATGTATCTATTTCTGCATGGGAATGGGGAGCATACTTAGGTGAAGATGGTCTTAAAAATGGTATAAGACTTAAAATTGCATCTATGACTAGAGGTGGGAACACTTCTGGAATGGGTAAAGCAAAAGCTGTTGCAAACTACTTAAATTCTCAAATGGCAAAATATGAAGCTGTTGAAGCTGGATACGATGAGGCTTTAATGAGAGATGATCAAGGGTACATAGCAGAAGCTAGTGGAGCATGTTTCTTTATGGTTGAAGATGGTAAATTAATCACACCACCAAATGACAATTCTCTAAAATCAATTACTCAAGCTACTGTTATTGAATTAGCTCAAGATATGGGTATTGAAGTAATTAGAAGAAGAATTACTAGAGAAGAAGTATATATTTGTAGTGAGTGTTTCCTAACAGGTACAGCTGCTGAAATTACACCAATCAAAGATGTAGATGCAAGAAAAATTGGTTGTGGATCAAGAGGACCTATTACAGAAAAATTACAAACAGCTTATTTTGATGTAGTAGCTGGAAAAAATGATAAATATTTAAAAGATTTAACGTATATTAATCAATAAAAAACAAGGAGAATATTAATGCCAATCGATAACGATTACTTTAAAAACAGACAAAACAATTCTGGAAATAATAATTCTGGAAATGACAATAACGGAGGTGGTGGAAACTATGAACCACCATTTGAGCCACCTGAATTTTTCAATAAACTAGGAAAAATGAGTGGAATGGTTTATATAGCTATTGCAATTGTAGTACTACTAGTGATGGCTAAACCATTTGTAATTATTAACTCTGGTGAGGTAGGTATTAAAGTTACTACAGGTAAATATGAGACTGAACCGTTACAGCCTGGATTCCATCTTTATATTCCAGTAGTTCAAAAAGTAATTACTGTTGATACAAAAGTTAGACTTATTAACTATAAGACAATTGAAGATATGTCTGGATTTGATTCTGGAATTAAAATTAATCCAGCAATTAATATTCTTGATGCAAGAGGATTACCAGTTTCAATCGAACTAACAGTACAATATAAACTTCTAGCACATGGAGCACCAACTACAATTGCTACTTGGGGTATGGCTTGGGAAGATAAGATCGTAAATCCTGTTGTTAGAAATATTGTAAGAAATGTTGTTGGTGGATTTAACGCTGAAGACCTACCAATGCAAAGAAATGCAATAGCAACTCAAATTGAAAATGGTATTAGAAAAGAGATTGAAGCACTTGAAGGAAAACCAGTTTCTATTGAGTCTGTTCAACTAAGAGAGATTGTACTTCCTACTAAAATTAAAGATCAAATTGAAAAAGTACAAGTTGCAAATCAAGAATCTGAAAGAGTTAAGTACGAAGTTTTAAGAGCTAAGCAAGAAGCAGAGAAAAGAGCTGCAAAGGCTACTGGTGATGCTGAAGCAAATAGAATTGAGGCACAAGGTAGAGCAGATGCAGTCGCTATTGAAGCAGCAGCACAAGCAAAAGCAAATGATCTTGTAAGTAAATCATTAACAGATAAACTTTTACACCTAGAACAAATCAAAGTTCAAGGACAGTTTAATGAAGCACTTAAAGTTAACAAAGATGCTAAAATTTTCTTAACACCTGGTGGATCAACTCCAAATATCTGGGTTGATACAAAAGATAAATCAAGACAAGCTGGAATTAACCAGTAAATTTTTAGAGTAGCCAATAGCTATTGGCTACTTTATAAAGTTTACAAAAAGAAGAGCATATGAATAATATTATAGACAATATAGATTTTGAAAAGCAAGATGGCTTAATTCCAGTAATTACTCAGGACAACACTACAAATGAAGTACTAATGCTTGCTTATATGGATAAAGAAGCTGTACAGCTTACACTTGATACATCATATGCACATTATTTTTCTAGATCCAAGCAACGAATCTGGAAAAAAGGTGAAAGCTCTGGACATACACAAGCTATAAAATCTATTATGATGGATTGCGATAATGACACTCTTCTAATAAAAGTAAAGCAAGAAGGTGTAGCCTGTCATACAGGTAGAAAATCATGCTTCTTTACAAATGTTCAAACAGGAACTACAACAAGTGATATTGAAGTAGATACAACAGCATCATATGGAGTAATTGAGTCTTTATATCAAACTATCCAATCAAAGAAAAATGATGATCCTACAAAGTCATATACAGCTAAACTTTTACAAGGGAAGCAAAACTCTATGCTTAAAAAGATTGTAGAGGAAGCTGGTGAATTTACTTTTGCATTTAAAGACGATAATAAAGAGGAATTAGTATATGAATCTGCTGATTTAATGTATCACTGTCTTGTAGCACTTGCTGCTAAAAACATATCACCAGATCAAGTAAAACAAGAACTAGCTAGAAGATTTGGATTAAGTGGAATTGAGGAAAAAAATAGTCGAAAAGACTAATCACCCTCCAGTTTCATAGAAAGCTCTACTTGAAACTTCCCCATCTTCATCTTGTGACCATTTATTTTTTTCTGGCTTATTAGCTAATACTGTATCTAAAATTTTAGCTGCTCCATCAATATCATTATTTTCCACTGCTTCTTTAATACTTAATGCATCTTCAAAATATAAACATGGAATTAAAAAGCCTTCAGCTGTAAGTCTAATCCTATTACATGATTCACAAAAATCATCACCATATGGCTCAATAATACCAAATTGGTAACCATTTTCTAGTTCATAATACTGTGCAGGAGAAGAGTTTTCTCTTGGTACTTTCTTAAACTTATATTTTGTAGCAATAAGCTCTAAAAGATCTGCACTTTTAAATCCTTTTAAATCTGATGACGCAAAACTATTTTCCATATATTCTATATATCTTACAGGATAGTTTCTTTTCATACAATATTCAAGTATATCTATAATCTCATCACCATTAACATTTTTCATAGGTACAGTATTTATCTTTACTTTCAATCCAACCTTACTAGCTTCATCAAGACCATCTAGTACTGTAGATAGTACATCCTTCTGTGCTACATGGTGTGCAACTTCTTTTTTTAAACTATCCAGTGAAACATTGATTCTTTTTAGTCCTGCATCTTTAAGATTTTGTGCTGCACTTGGTAAAAGGTAACCATTTGTTGTAAGTGCTAAATCGATATCATTTTTATAATCATGAATCATCTTAATAAATGCATCAAGACCTTCTCTTAATAGTGGCTCACCACCTGTAATTCTAATTTTATTTACACCATTGTCAATTGCTACTTTTACAAACTTGAACATATCTTCGTAGCTCATAATATTTTCTTTTGGTACCCATGAGAATGGTTTCTCAGGCATACAGTATTGACATCTAAAGTTACATCTTTCAGTAACAGATATTCTTAAATAATTTACCTCTCTACCAAATCCATCTATAAGCATCTATACTCCAAAGTTTTATTATATAATTTTAGATATAATATCGAAAATATGCTTCTATAAGATTAACTAAGGTCAATAAATTATGCAAATAAAACAAAATAAGGTAAAGACGCTACTTGATGCATTACCATATATTAAACAATTCAATGGTCAAACAGTTGTAATTAAATATGGTGGATCAGCACAAACATCACCAGAACTGCAAGAGAAGTTCGCTCAAGACGTATCATTACTTGCACTTACAGGGATTAAGCCTGTAATTGTTCATGGTGGAGGTGCAAAAATATCAAGTATGCTAAAAAAGCTAGATATTCCATCTAAGTTTGTAGATGGTCATCGTGTTACATGTGAAGATAGTATGAAAGTAGTTGAGATGGTACTAAGTGGCGAGATAAACAAAAATCTTACATCACTTTTAAATCATCATGGTACAAAATCAATTGGTATTAGTGGAAAAGATAGTTCTTGTATCAAAGCTGTTGCAAAAGAGAATGGCAAGTTTGGTTATACAGGTCTAGTAACAGAAGTAGATGCTAATGTTATAAATAATCTAATTGATGAAGGATTTATACCAGTAATTGCACCTATTGCAGATAGTGCCGAGCCTAACCATCCAGGATTTAATATCAATGCAGATATCGCAGCTTCACAAGTAGCTATTGCACTACAAGCAAATAAGGTACTATTTTTAACAGATATAAAAGGTGTATTAAATAAAGATGGTGAATTATTAAATGATCTTGACAAAGCAGATGTTGATGCTCTTATTGAAGATGGAACTATTGCAGGCGGTATGATACCAAAAGTAGTGAGCTGTACAGATGCTATTGAAAATGGTGTTCAAAAAGCACATATTATTGATGGTAGAGTTGAACACTCTATTTTACTGGAACTATTTACAAGCGATGGTGTAGGTACACAATTTTTACAAAAGGGAAATAATTAATGTTTATAGAAACTAGAGGAAACGATGGATTAAAACCACAAGAGGTTGAATTTTCATATGCTATTTTAAATCCTATGGCATCTTTTGGTGGGCTATATGTACCAAAAGAATTACCAAACCTAGGTGAAGATTTTTTATCAAATCATATTGACAAAAGCTATAAAGAGTTAGCCTTTGATATATTAAAAGCATTTAATATTGATATTGATGATAGTGAGATAAATACTGCATTAAATCTATACGATAAGTTTGATGATGCTTCAAATCCATCACCAGTAGTAAAAATCAAAGATGATCTTTTTGTAAATGAGCAATATCATGGACCAACAAGAGCATTTAAAGATATGGCACTACAGCCATTTGGATCTATATTATCATCTGTAGCTAAAAAACTAGGGGAAAACTACCTTATATTAGCGGCAACTTCAGGAGATACAGGTCCAGCAGCACTTAATACTTTTAAAAATAAAGAAGGTATTAAAGTAGCTTGTCTGTATCCAGATGGTGGTACAAGTGATGTTCAAAGACTGCAAATGGTTACAGAAGATGGATCAAACCTAAAAGTAATTGGTATCAACGGTAATTTTGATGATGCACAAAGTGCATTAAAAAGACTACTTGATTCTGATACATTTAAAGCCGAACTAGCTAAAAATAATATGAAGCTAAGCGCTGCAAATTCTGTAAACTTTGGTAGAATTATTTTTCAAATTGTGTACCATTTCCAAAGTTACCTAGAACTTCTTAGACAAAATGAAATTACTCTAGGTGAGGAGATCTATATCAATGTTCCGAGTGGAAACTTTGGTAATGTATTAGGGGCATACTATGCACAACTTATGGGACTTCCAGTGAAAAAGCTTCTAGTATCATCAAATGAAAACAATATCCTAACTCAGTGGCTTACTACTGGTATGTATGATATTAGAGGAAAAAAATTAATTCTTACAAAATCACCAGCAATGGATATTTTAAAGTCTTCTAACATAGAAAGAGTAATATACGATATGTTTGGTCCAAATAGAACAAGAGAACTAATGGAATCTTTAAATAGTGATGGATATTTTGAGCATACTACTTCTGAATTAACACAATTACAAAATATATTTGCTGCAACATACAGTAATGACTCATTTGGATTAAAAACAATCAAAAAGTTTGCAGATGATGGATACCTAATGGATCCACATACAGCAACTTGTATCAAAGCATATAATGAACTAAGAGATGATAAAAATATCAAAACTGTAATCTACTCAACTGCAGAATGGACAAAATTCTCAAGTACTGTTTTAAATGCTTTAAATGAAGACAATATAAAACATAAAGATATAGATGCACTTGAAAGTATTTCTAAAAATCATGGAGCAACAATTCCAAAATCAATTCAAGATATTTTTGATGCTACAGTAAATCATAATACAGTTATTGATAAGGAAGAGATTGAAAAAGAGATTGTTAAGTTTATTCAGTCTTAATCTGTTTCAAACCTGAGGAACTTAAAAAACTCCTCAACATCTCGTTAACTACTATGATTCATAGATTCTTTAGATAAGACTTTTATTGTAAAACATGCACCTTGATTTTTATTTATAACATTTATAAATCCATCCATACTTTTCTCTATAATATTTTTTGACATATATAATCCAATTCCTGTACCTTGTGTTTTATGTCTCGTAGTAAAATATGGTTCAAATATTTTTTCTAAAATTTCATTTTTTATACCACCACTGTAAGCCTCCCC
>CAZWLA010000058.1:0-7438 GCA_964633845.1 uncultured Arcobacteraceae bacterium
ATATAGTATATAATATTAGTATTAAGACATAATACCTTTAATCATAAAGAATACACATGCACTTAGCGTCGCTGCTGCAGGTACTGTAATTACCCATGCTGCTACAATCTTCTTAACAGCATCTCTTTTTACATATTTAATCTTCTTAGCAGACTTAAACTCTTTCTTCTCATCTTTAACGATATCTTCTTTTTCTTCAATTAATTTAATTAATTCAATAATTCTTTGATATTCTTTTTTTGACTTCTCTTCTTTCTTATCAAGTTTAGTAAACTCAACTTCAAGCTTTTCTAACTCTTTTTTATTTGTTTTAAATCTTTCTTTTGTAATTTTAATGAAGTTTGTTTCACTATTGTCAAGGTATTCTCTTAAGAATCCAACACCAAATACACCACCAACGGCAATATGAGTTGAAGATACAGGAAGTCCAAGCTGAGAAGCGATAATAACTGTAATAGCAGCTGCCATAGCAATAGAGAATGCTCTCATTTGATCTAGTTCAGTAATCTCTGATCCAACAGTTTTAATAAGCTTTGGACCATAAAGAGCAAGACCAATTGCAAGACCGATTGCACCTACACCCATTACCCATAGAGGAATTCCAACTTTTCCACCAAACTCACCACCAGACATAATAGCATCATTAATAGCAGCTAATGGTCCAATAGCATTTGCAACATCATTTGCACCATGTGCAAAACTCAATAAGGCTGCAGCAAAAATAAGTGGAATTGTAAATAAACTATTTACTGATACTTTCGTATTCTCTAATTTATCAGCTGCTTTTGCGATCATTGGCTTAACAGCAAAGTATATAGCCACACCAATTACAGATCCAAGTGCTAATGCAGTAGGAAAATCAATCTTAACAATTTTTTTAATACCTTTTAGCATTAAATATGTAGCAAATGCCGTTGACATAATAGCAACTAAAATAGGCACTATCTTTTTAGAATTTTCAATCATATCATCTTTGTAAACAATATTTTTCTTTATAAAATAAAGAAATGATGCAGCAATAACTCCACCAAGTACTGGAGATATTACCCATGATGCAGCAATCTTACCCATAGTACCCCAAGCAACAATACCAAATCCAGCAGCAGCAATACCACCACCCATTACACCACCAACAATTGAGTGTGTTGTAGATACAGGAGCTCCAATTGATGTAGCAAGATTAAGCCATACAGCAGCTGCTAGAAGTGCAGCTGTCATTGCCCAAATAAACACTTGAGGATTATCAATCATACCAGGATCAATAATACCTTTTTTGATAGTTTTTACAACTTCTCCACCAGCGATTAATGCACCACCAGCTTCAAATATAGCAGCAATTACAATAGCAGCAAACATAGTAAGTGCACCTGAACCAACTGCAGGTCCAACATTATTTGCGACATCATTTGCACCAATATTCATTGCCATATAAGCACCAAATACTGCACCAATAATTAAAAATGTATTATTAGCTACACCATCATGTGATACTGATGTCCATACAAATACCATTGCTATAAATAAAAATGCCGTTCCTAATCTCATTAGTCCGTCATTTTTTCTATTAAGTGGCGATAGCCTCTCAATGGTTCTCATTGTTTTAATATCCACAAACACTCCTTTGGATTATCTAAATTATTTGAAATTCTACTACTTACTACCTATATTTTAATTTAAAAATTTAATAGGTAATTATAGCAAAAAGATTGTATATATATTAAATAGTAATATTATATTACTATTTTTTTTCAGATTTTTTTATATTTTCTTTTTTACTAGAAAAACCAGAACCATCTTTTTTCTTCTTTTTTAAATTTAAACCTTTTATGTGATCTTTATAAGGTATATCTTTACTATTCATAAGTGCAAATGACTTAACCAAAGCAGCAATAGCATTTGGAACTTCATCTTTTTTCTTATATGATTGTAAATTCTTATCGCTAACTTTAATTAGCTTAGCAAACTTTGGCAATGTAAGATCAGCATCTAATAATAATTTTTTAAACTCTATAAATGTCACAATTAATTCCTAAATTTTTCATAATTTTATTTATACTCTAAACGTTTTTGTTGTTTTACATTGATCTGGGAAAAGACATTTAGCACAATCTGGGCTTACAGATTTACATATGTATCTTCCAAAAAGTACCATAGATTGATGAAAAATATGGAGATCATCTTTGAGCTTTCTTACCAATTGCTCTTCTGTTTTTTCAACTGTTTTAGCATCACTAAGACCTAGCCTATGTGACACTCTAAATACATGTGTATCAACAGCCATAAGATTAGCTCCAGTAGCTTCTATCATAAATACATTTGCTGTTTTATTTCCAACACCTGCTAATGAGATAAGATCTTTTGTATCATGAGGTATTTCTCCAGAAAATTTATCTTGAACACTTTGTGCCATTTTAATGATATTTTTTGCTTTATTATTAAAAAAACTACATGTATTTAATAAAGACTTCACATCTTCAAGTTCAGCTACTGCTAACTCTTTTGAAGATGGATATTTATCAAATAATGCAGGTGTAATGATATTTACCCTTTTATCTGTACATTGTGCAGAAAGTATAATAGCAATAAGAAGCTCATAGTCATTTTTATACTCAAGCTCAGTAACAGCATCACTATAATGTTCTAAAAACTTCTTTTTGATAATAGAAATATCATCTTTTGAAGCTTTTTTAATATATGCCAATTAGTCTTTACCTAATATGTAATATACATTTTTATTATCTAATTTTTTAACTTTTACATTATATTTTGATGAAAAATGATTAACTTCATCATAAAACTCATCAATAATAGCATCACTATCTTGTTCATCACACTTAATTTTAAAATATTCTACACTATTAGATACTGCTACATAAGCATTCATATGCTTTAGCTTATCATTTAAACTTATTAAATGTTTTGAAAACTTATTAAAACCATTTGTATTATCCATTCTGTTTTGGATTTGAGTAAGGATATGTTCATTATTTGAATATCCTAATTGTGATAGTAAAACTTCTGCCGTAACATCTATATGCATTTAAAACCTTTAATATATTAATTTGTTTAATACTTTCGTATAAGAAATATTTTATCTAAAGATGATAAGATTAACTTAAAATATTTATATAAATTAAGGAAAAAAGATGAGCAATATGTTTAATCCCAAACAAGAGATGTTTAATAACCCTGCATTTGGAAGTATGGAAGAGTATAAAAACTTAGTAGAGAAGTTTGATAATGACTATGAAGGTACATGGGCAAGCTTCGCAAATGAGAAGATAGATTGGTTTAAGAAGTATGATACTGTACTAGATGAATCAAACGCACCATTTTATAAATGGTTTAGTGGTGGACAGATGAATGTTGCACATCAATGTGTAGATAGACATCTAGATACAAAAGCAGATCAAACTGCAATACTATTTGAAGGTGATAATGGAGATAGTGAACATATTACTTATGGTGATTTAGCTCTAAGAGTAAATAAGACTGCAAATATGCTAAAGAATCAATATGGTATTGAAAAAGGCGATAGAGTAGTAATCTATATGCCAATGATACCAGAAGCTGCTGTATCTATGTTAGCTTGTGCAAAGATTGGTGCTATCCACTCAATCGTATTTGGTGGATTCTCTGCTGAAGCATTAAGAGATAGAATTGTAGATGCACAAGCTAAACTAGTAATAACTGCAGATGGTGCATATAGAAAAGGTAAACCATATATGTTAAAGTCAGTAGTAGATACTGCTTTAGAATCTGGATGTGAATGTATAAAAAATGTATGTGTAGTAAAAAGAAATAATGAAGAGATTAATTGGGTAGAAGGTAGAGATACTGATTATGCTACTTTAGTTGAAAAAGAATCAGATAAATGTGAACCACAAATGATGGAATCTGAAGATCCATTATTCTTACTATATACATCAGGATCTACAGGGAAACCAAAAGGTGTACAACACTCATCTGCTGGATATATCCTATGGGCTCAAATGACTATGGAATGGGTATTTGATGTAAAAGCAAATGATACTTACTGGTGTACTGCTGATATTGGTTGGATTACAGGACATACTTATATTGTATATGGACCATTAGCTGCTGGTGCAACTACAGTTATGTTTGAAGGTGTTCCTACATTCCCAGATGCTGGTAGATGTTGGCAAATGGTAGAAAAATATAAAATCAATCAATTCTATACAGCTCCAACTGCTATTAGATTACTTCATAAAACAGGTGAAGATGAACCATCTAAATATGACCTATCATCTTTAAGAATCTTAGGAACAGTTGGTGAACCAATTGATCCTCCTGCTTGGAAATGGTACTATGAACAAGTTGGTAACTCAAACTGTTCTATTGTTGATACATACTGGCAAACAGAAACAGGTGGACATATAGTATCTCCACTTCCAGCAGCAACTCCAATTAAACCAGGTTGCGCAACATTTGCATTACCAGGTATTCAAGCTGAAATTATTGAAGAAGATGGAACACCTACTGAAGTTGGTGAAAAAGGATTTATGTGTGTAACTAAACCATGGCCATCAATGATTAGAACAATCTGGAATGATGATGAGAGATTTGTAAAGTCATACTTTGGAGATTGTAAAAAAGATGGTAAGCCAGTATACTTTACAGGTGATGGTGCAATGATGGATGATAATGGATATATCACTATTACAGGTAGAACAGATGATGTAATTAATGTATCAGGTCATAGAATAGGAACAGCAGAAATAGAAGCAAGTGTAAAAAAATGTGAAAAGATTGCTGCAGTTGCAGTAGTAGGTAAACCACATGCTATTAAAGGTGAAGGTATATTCGCTTATGTAGTACTAAAAGAAGCAGATTCAATCTCAAATGATGAATTAAAATTAGAATTAAATGGTATACTGAAATTAGATATTGGAGCAATTGCACTATGTGATGCAATAGCAATAGTACCAGATGTACCAAAAACAAGATCTGGAAAAATAATGAGAAGAATTTTAAGATCAATTGCAAAAGGTGAAGCTATCACTCAAGATACTTCAACTCTTGAAGATCCATCAATTGTTGGAACTATTGAGGGGATTGTAAATCAATAGACTAACTACTGGTTTTTAATAAAATATGAATCAACTCCATTAGCAATTCCAGTTGCTAATAGAGATTGATATGATGAAGAATATAATCTTTTAGACTCTACAGGATGTGAGATATATCCAATCTCTACAAGTATAGATGGCATCTGCGCACCAACCAATATCCAAAATGGACCTTTTCTTACACCATTATCTTTAATATCCCGATATTTTGACTTTAATTTATATAATAGATTATTTTGTACATCTAAGGCCAATTTATTTGAAGCTGTAATCTTTGCTCTATTTTGTGTCATCAAAAATATATTTTTGGAACTATAAGCCATTGATTTTAGATCTGCTTGATTTTCAAGAGCAGCAACTCTTTTAGCTCTTGCACTTCTTGCTGGTGATAGATAATATGTTTCTATCCCTTTTACTTTATATGCTTTTCGTTTTGGTACAGCATTAGCATGCAGTGATATAAATAGATCTGCTTTCTTTTTATTTGCGTATTTTGTTCTATATTTCAATGATCTGTATCTATCACCTGATCTAGTCATATATACTTTATATCCACGAGCTCTAAGTGTTGATGCTAATTTACTAGCAATTTTTAATACAGATACTTTTTCATATCTTCCTTTAGGACCCCTTGCCCCCGGATCTTTACCGCCATGTCCTGGATCAATAACTATTGTTTTCGTAAATATTTTTGACTTTAAATTAGCTTGCATATATTGCTTAACTTTCTTAGTCTTTTCAAGCACTTTGATAATTATTTTTTTATCACCTATTATATAAACAGTTTTAAGATTTTTTTTACCACGTAAAGATATTCTAATTTTATTTTTACCATTTTGATATATTACAATTTTTTGTATCGCTTTAACTATAGGCATTGATAATTTCATATCATTAACATTACTAAGCTTTGCTATGATATCAAAATTATCTCTAGATAAGCCTCTATATCTTCGTTCACTAAATTTTATATGTCGTTTTTGTGCTTTATGTTTAAACTCAATTACTATAGTATTATCAACTACTTTAATATCTTTAAGAGTATCAGTTGATATCTCTTTTGAATATGTTCTTTTCGTATATTGTGGTTTTTTAACAACTTTGTTTTTTGATGCTGTTTTATTATTTAAGAGTTTCAGTTCTTTTTTATATTTTAAAATGGGTTTATTTAGTCGTTTCCCATAATAGATAAGTTTTTTAAGAGAATTGATCTCTTTATTTGTATTTCCATTTAGAATAGCACCAAAATATTCTTTTTTATATTTTGAAAAATTTGATATATCAGATGCAGCTGTGAGATGTAGCTGCAAAGATATTAAAAGTAATAATAAAAACCTAATCAAGTAGATCTATTCTCCGTTTATCAACTTATCCATTAGCTCTTTTACTGTAATAATTTTATCAAGTTTATAGCCATTAGCCCCTGTGAAGAATAATCCAGTTTCTAGATTGCCCATATATGCATCACTTAGACTATCTGCGATACAATACCCTACAGCTTTAGCTTCCTCACCCCTATGACATGGTGCTACACAATTACTAGCACAAGCAATTTTTGGAGCAGTTCCATCTTCTATAGATTTTTGAAGATTTGTGATCACACCACGAGCAGGAAGTCCCACTGGTGATTTGATTAATTTAATATCATCTTCACTTGCATTTACAAGAACATTTTTTAAATTTTCATGTGCATCACACTCAACTGTACCTATAAATCTTGTAGCCATCTGAACACCATCACAACCAAGATCCATCATCTTTTCTATATCATTCTTATCCCAAATTCCACCAGCAGCTACAATAGGAAAATCACCCCATTTTTTTGCTTCTTCAATAATACTTGGTAAAATATTTTCCAATTGATATTCATCCTGCGTACATTGTTCATACGTAAAACCTTGATGTCCACCACTTTTAGGCCCCTCAACAATAATAGCATCAGGTACTCTATCGTATCTTTTCCATCTTTTACAAATAATTTTTAATGCTTTAGCAGATGATACAATAGGCACTATTGCAACATCTGGATAATCAGCTGCAAATTCTGGCATATTTGTAGGAAGACCAGCACCAGTAATCACAATATCAATACCTGCTTCACATACAGATTTAAAGATATCACCATAATCACACGATGCATATAATATATTTGCAGCTAATGGTTGGTTGCCACAAATTTTTCTAGCATTTTTAATAATTGCTGCTGTTGCATCTTTGTTATAAAAGTTATGTGCCTCTACAGGACGTCCTGTTTTTGACATTTTTTCAGAGTATTTTCCATCCTCATAGTATCCAGTACCTACGGCACTAACTACACCTAATCCACCCTCTTTAGATACATTTCCTGC
>CAZWLA010000059.1:0-7413 GCA_964633845.1 uncultured Arcobacteraceae bacterium
TTATTTTAGCAGAATTATTCCGTTTTAGTTAGTCCAACTTTTGGGGAGGCTTACATAGAGTATCTAAGATTAAAACTATAGAAGATACACCCAAAGTATTTAATAAAACACATGAGATTGATGACTTTATAAAAGATATGCAAACACCATTTGCTATTTATAGACAAAACTATAAACAGTATTTAATAGATGTAAAACTTGAAGTATCCAAAGAGAAAGCTTTTTATTTTAAATCAAAAAAACATCTAAAGTCTCAAAAAGAGGAAGAGCTTGATAATGGTAATTTACTTGTAACCTATAAAGTAACTCAACTCAAAGAAGTAGATGAATTAGTAAAAAAATGGCTTCCTTATGCTAAAGTTCTTGAACCTCTTGAATTGAAAACTCAAATAGAAGATGAACTAAAAAATTATCTAAGTATAGGACAGTGTAACTAATGAAACAAGATAAATTTGATTTTGAAAATATCTCAATCACTGTATACCCAAACCCTGATGTAGGTGATAATATGGCTAAAATTACGGTCATTGGTGTAGGTGGTAGTACAGGAAGTGGTTCATATCAAAGATATTGCTCATCTTGGAGCTAAATGTATCATAGGAACTGCATATGATGATAGTATACCTGAAGATGAAATCAAAGTTACTTTAATTGCTACAGGATTTGAAGCAGAAGAACCAAAAGAGGAAAAAATTCAAGAGTTAACTATTGAAAAAGAAGACATTGATGAACCTATTGGATAGATTGAAAAAATTAAAAGGTGGTTTATTTTTTATATTTTAGATAAATTGGTATATATAATTCTTCAATCGGTCTATAAAACTTACCTTGTTCTGCATTTGCAAGTGGCTCATAGCTAAATATTAAAATACTTAGCTTCACTATTTGGTACTACTATAGCACATGTTGATTGTTCTGGATGGATTTGGAATGTCTCACTAAGTTCAATTCCAAAATCTTCAGGCTTCAATAGATCAAAGATAGTTCTATTCTGTACTAGATCAGGACATGAAGCATATCCAGGAGAATATCTACATCCTTGATATTGTTTCATTCTTACATCTTTTAAAGTTGGTTTTTCATCGTCAACTATATTTAGATCAAGTCTTATTTGCTTATGCACAAGCTCTGCACAAGCTTCTGCAAGCTCAACACCAAGTCCATGAACTAAGTGATATTTAGTAAATTCACCTTTTTTATAGATATCATTTTCATAATCAGTGATATTTAATCCAGAACTTACAAATGTAAATCCAACTACATCAAACTCATTAGATTTAAAGTAATCAGCTAAACATCTATGCGGTTCTTTACCTTGTCTTGGAAAATCAAAAGTAGCTATGATATTTTTCTTTTCTTCATCATAAATCTCTAGCTTTGTGTCATTTGCTTTACATGGGAAATAAGCATACAGTACTATTGGATCAAAAACATTCTTTTCTAAAAACTCCTCTTTTAACTCTTCATAAAGGGGTTTTACAACTTCCTCTTCATGAGCTAAAAACTTTGCACTATCTTGCTTCCCTTTTTTATATCCCCAACGTTGTCTAAACAATACTCTATGATTTATCCATTCAAAGGCTAAAGCATGATTAAACTCTTGTGACATATCTCTTCTTCCATAAAATGGTGGTGTGAAACTATGCTTATTTTCAAGTAGAGTTGGAGTATGAGTATCACTATTAAACTCTATCTTTTCCTCTTTTTCGATACTTTCATCTCGTACTATTAAATCTGCAGCCATATTTACATCAAGCTTGCCACCTGATTCAAGTTGCTTTTCAATTCTTTGCATAGCTATTACACCATCAAATGCATCCCTTGCATATATAATATCTCCATCATAAACAGGACGACAAAAATTATCTACAAAATCTTTTGTAAGTGCTGCCCCACCTAACATAACAGGAATATTCAACCCTTGATTCTGTAACTCTTCAAGATTTGCTTTCATCTCATTTGTAGATTTTACCAATAAACCACTCATCCCAAGAGCATTAGCATTATGTTCTTTAGCTGCATCTATAAAGTCTTGAATACCTACTTTAATACCAATATTTACTACCTTAAATCCATTATTACTTAAAATAATATCAACTAAATTTTTACCCACATCATGTACATCACCTTTAACAGTTCCTAGCACAAGTGTAGTTTCACTTTCTTTCTCAATTTTAGGTAAAAATGGATTAAGTTCATCAACAGTTGCTTTCATAGTTTCAGCACTTTGAAGTACAAAAGGAAGTTGCATCTCTCCAGATCCAAATAGTTCACCAATCTCTTTCATACCATCAATTAGCCATTCATTTACAATAAGCTCTGGAGCTACTTCATCTTTTAGTTTTAAAACTAATGGAAGTAATCTTTCCTTATCACCATCTTTTAAAAGTGTAACTACTTTATCTTTGTTATCTAGCTTTTCAAACTCTTCATCACTTTGTTGTTCAACTGCACCAATATCAGAAAAATGCTCAATAAATGCAAAAAGTGGGTCACCATTTTCTCGCCTATTAAATAATAGATCTTCACAAGCTTTAATATCCGCTTCACTCATCTTATTTCGTGGTACTAAATGCTTCACATTTACAATAGCACTAGAACACCCAGCTTCTATACAATGATGTAAAAAGATTGAATTTAAATAAACTCTTGCATCTTTATGAAGTCCAAATGATATATTTGAAAGTCCTAATGTCATAGAAACTTCTGGATGCATACTTGTAAATTCTCTTATAGCCTCAATAGTTTCAATTCCTGCTGTATAATATTCTTCATCACCAGAACCAATTGTAAATACAAGCATATCAAATACTAAATCTCTTGGGTCTAATCCATGAATATTTACAGCTCTTTGATAAATTCGTTCAGCTATTCGTACTTTATCATCTTTTGTTTTTGCCATAGCAACTTCGTCTATTACTAAACAAACTAAAGCAGTACCATGTTTTTTGGCTAATTGACATATCTCATCGAAACGCTCTTCACCATCTTCAAGATTTACAGAATTTAAAATAGGTCGTCCACCTATTAACTTTAAAGCCTTTTCAAGTGCAGGTATTTGAGTAGAATCTGGCATAAGTGGTAATGGTATTTTTTGAGCATATAAAGACACCACCTCATCCATATCTTTTGTCTCATCTCGTCCAGCAAATCCCACACTTACATCAATTACATGAGCACCAGCTCGTACTTGTTGTTGTCCTACAGTTAAAGTACCTTCAAAATCTTCTGCTTTAAGAAGTTCTCTAAAAGCTTTTGATCCTGTGGCATTACTTCTTTCACCTATTAAAAGTGGAGATGGATCTTGTTTTAGCTCAACTACATTAAAAAGTGATGCTAATGATTTATTATGGCTACCACTTGGCACTTTTGGAATACAGCCTTGTGTAGCATCTACAAGTGCCTTTATATGCGCAGGTGTTGTTCCACAACAACCACCTAAAAATGATACACCATCAAAATCTAAAAAAGATTTTTGAATAGAACCAAACTCTGCATCACTCATTGGATAGAAAGTAAATCCACCTTTATTTTGTGGTAGTCCTGCATTTGCATGAATTGATAATGGAAAATGGGAAACTTCACTTAAAACTTCAAGATGTTTTTTAACCTGCTCTGGCCCTGTACCACAATTAAATCCTAAAGATAAAATATCAAAAGGCTCCATAATTGTAGCAATAGTTTGAGCATCTGTACCTATTAGCATAGAGCCAGATAGTTCAATGGTTACTGATACCATAATAGGAATTTGAGGTGCAGTATCTTGTAAAGCATGAAGTGCTGCTTTTATTTGAAGTGGATCTTGACAAGTTTCAAGTAAAAAAACATCAACGCCACCAGCTACTAAACCATCTGCTGTAATTTTATAGCCATCATACATCTCATCATAAGTGATATGCCCTAAAGATGGAAGTTTTGTCCCAGGTCCAATAGATCCTAATACAAATATTGGTTTTTGTAGTGTGCTATATTTATCACAAACATCTCGTACAATTTGTGCACCTTTTTGTGATAATTCAAAACATCTATCACCCATATCATATTCATCAAGTACCCAAGGCATTGTACCAAAAGTATTTGTCTTAATCATATCAGCACCAGCCAAGGCATAGGCATCATGAATTTGAGTAAGTACTTGTGATGCGGTATCATTTAAAAGTTCATTACAACCCTCTTGATCAATACCTTTATCATCTAGCCATGCTTTTGAATCAATAGTTGCATTTTGTAATTGTGTACCCATTGCACCATCAATAATTAATGCTCGTTTTTTAATTATTTCTAATATTTTATTTTTTATTTTAAACTCTTTATGATTATCTATATAGACTCATTTTATTTAAATTTTCGTTAATTTATGATGAGTTATAAGCACTAATTACTTACAATATCAATATTACAAAGGTGATACATGTCGTTTACACAATTTAAATTATCTAGTCCAATTTTACAAGCAATTGAACAAAATGGATATACACAAGCTACCCCTATACAAGAAAAAGTTCTTCCACTTATTCTTAAAAAAAAAGATATTTTAGCTAAAGCACAAACAGGAAGTGGAAAAACTGCTAGTTTTGTATTACCAATTTTAGAATATATTTTACATAATCCAAGTGCTGGTAAATCTAAAATAAAAGTAATTGTATTAACACCCACAAGAGAATTAGCACTTCAAATTACAAATTATTTTAGCTCTTTTAGTAAGAACTTAGAAAAACAAGCAAAAATTGTCACACTTATTGGAGGGGAAAGTTTGGGTGACCAAATAGGCTCAATTCAACAAGGCTGTGATATTTTAGTGGCTACACCTGGTAGGTTTATAGATATATTAAGTAAAAAACAAACAAACTTTGAGAAACTAAAATTTTTAGTAGTTGATGAAGCTGATAAGATGTTAGATCTTGGATTCAATGATCAATTAGATTTAATTTTAGAATCAATTCCAAAAAAAAGACAAAACCTATTATTTTCTGCTACATACCCACAAAAAGTATTGGATATTGCATCTAAGATCACTACAGATCCTATAGAAGTTACTTTTGAAGAAGAAAAAGAAACTGTAGATACCATAGATCAAAGAGCTATTGAAGTAAATATAGAGAATAAAAGAGCTTTACTAAAATATATTTTAAAAGTGAATAAATTTGATAGTGTTCTAGTATTTATGGTAAGTGCCAGAGCCGCTGACAATTTAGCAAATAAGTTCCAAAGAGATGGTTACCCCGCACAATCACTTCATGGTAAACTAGATCAAGAGGAGAGAAACTTAACGTTAGACGAGTTTAAATCAAAAAAAATTTGTATATTATTTACAACAGATCTTCTTACTCGTGGAATTGATATAGACAATATTTCATGTGTAATTAATTATGATTTACCAAGATCACCAGCAGATTATATTCACAGAATTGGACGAACAGGTCGTGCAGGGAAAGATGGTGTAGCTATATCATTTATAAGCCATGAAGATAAAGATCATTTTAAACTAATTGAAGAAAGATGTGATATAGATTTAAAAAAAGAACAAATAAAAGGATTTGAGCTAACTGGTGTTGCCCCCACTAAAGAGAAAGGAAAAGCACCAGTTAAAGGTAAGCGAAAAAGTAAAAAAGATAAATTACGAGAAGAAAAACGCAAAACTGACTAAATGTCAGGTTGAGTATTTCTCTTTATTAGCAAATAACTACTGACTTAATCTCAGTAAACTCTTCAATAGCAAAAGCTGGTCCCTCTTTTCCAACGCCACTTAATTTTGTACCACCATATGGTTGAATATCAAATCTTAATGTTGGGATATCATTGATAACCACTCCACCACAATCTGCTTCAGAAATAAACTGTTGTGTTTGCTTTAAATTATTAGTAAAAATTGAGAACTGTAAACCATAAGGTGAATTATTCATTTTTTTAATTGCTTCATCATAATTTTTTACTCTTACAAGTGATACAATAGGTGCAAATACCTCTTCACAAATAATTTTCATATCATCTGTAACTTCTGTCATAACTGTAGGATAAAAGTTCATACCATCAGCTTTATTTCCAGCAATACAAACTGCACCTTCCTCTACAGCACTGTCACACCAAGATGAAGCACGATTTAAAGACTCTTCATCAATAAGTGGTCCTATAAAAGTATCATCTTCATAAGGAGATCCTACTACTAGTTTTTCAGTTTCAATTTTCATAGCTTTTACAAACTCATCATAAATAACCTCATCTACATAAATTCTTTGTAGCGAGATACACACCTGCCCAGAATTTACAAATGCACCAAAAGCACATCTTTGTGCAGCAAGTTCAATATCACCACTTCTATCAATAAATGTTGCTGCATTTCCACCTAGCTCTAAAGCTACTTTTTTAATACCTGCAGATTTTGTAATAATATTTCCAACAGGAACCGAACCTGTAAACGAAAGTACTCTTGGGATCATTGATTCCACTAAAGTACTACCAACTTCTACATCTCCATAGACAATACTTACAGCATCTTTAATTGCATAGTCACTTTCAACAAACATTTTAATAAATTTATATGCAGTTAATGGTGCTTCAGGAGTTGGTTTAAGTACTACAGCATTTCCAGATACAATCGCAGGTGCCACTTTGTGTGCTACAAGATTAAGTGGAAAGTTAAAAGGAGTAATACACGCAACAACCCCTACAGGTTCTCTAAACCAATATGCATTTGTCTTCTTACCACTTGGCATAGCATCTGTAGCTATTGTCTCACCATGGGCATTTACCATCGCTATATTACTTAGCTTCAAAGTCTCTATACATCTATCAACTTCAATTCTAGCATATGTAATTGGCTTACCAACCTCATCACATAGTGTTTGAGCCATATCTTCTCTATTTTTTGTAAGATTTTTAACTACATCTTTAATCCAGTTAATTCTTTGAGATAGTGTCGATGCTTTTGTCTCAACGCTTGCTTTTTTAGCAATCTCTAAAGCTTTTAAAGTATCCTCTTTTGTACAAAGTGGATACTTTGATACTACCTCTTTAGAATATGGATTAACCCTGCTTTCAAGATTTTCTCTTGTTACCTCTTCATGTCCAAAAAATATATTTGCTACCATTCTAATCCCCTATTCTAATATTGTATCATAATTGTTACAATATTGATATAACTATGTACGATTAATCCTCTAAATTCCATATTTACTTTTTTTAATTTTTATATTAGTCTATAAATCTAATATGCTATTAATATTACTTAAGATAAATTATATTTATATTGTTAAGCTATAATATGGGGGAGTTGAAAATGCTACAATACTTCACTAAATTTAAATTAATAAAGTTAGATTTAATATAGAATATTTCAGGCTAAATAATTATTTTTTCTTATAATTAGCAAGATGGTCGTCTTAATGAAGAAAAATTATGATTGCAATCAGTACA
>CAZWLA010000060.1:0-7292 GCA_964633845.1 uncultured Arcobacteraceae bacterium
ACAGGCTTTTATCTTTATCTTACTTTGTAGTAAGGTTGAGATAAGAGCCTTTTTTTATGGCTGCTTAATGGGGTATTTTAGATGCTTTATATCTCTTTGAAATAAAATAATATATTAATATCTAATTAAATTATTATGAGTATAATCTATAAATTTTTTTTAGGACTTTATATGTTTAAAACAATTGCACCACTTAGTTCAATTATTGCTTTAAGATTTTTTGGTTTATTTATAGTATTGCCAGTTATATCAGTATATGCTTTATCTTTACCTGGAGCAAATTCAACTTTAGTTGGTATTGTAATTGGTGGTTATGCACTAACTCAAATGATATTTCAAGTACCATTTGGAATTATGAGTGATAAATTAGGCCGTAAAGGCACAATAATACTGGGATTACTATTATTTGCTATTGGTTCAATAATATGTGCTATAACAAATGATATATTATTCTTATTGCTAGGTAGATTATTACAAGGTGCTGGTGCTATTGGTGCTGTTGTAACTGCAATGATTAGTGATTTAGTAAGGGAAGAGCAAAGACCTAAAGCTATGGCTATTATGGGTGGTATGATTGCGGCTAGTTTTGCTGCTTCAATGCTAATAGGACCAATAATGGGTTCTGCATTTGGTATACATAGTTTATTTTGGTTAACTGCAATTTTAGCATTAGTTTCAATCATTGTTTTAGTTAAGTTTGTACCAAACCCGCCAACAATTAAACATTCATACTCTTCAAAAACAAACTTTATTCCTATAATATTCAATAGTAAATTAATAAAGATGAATATAACAAACTTTTTACAAAAAGGTTTTATGACATTTGCATTTATGATTATACCTATTGTGCTTACTAAGGTATATAGCTGGGATTTATCAGAGTTATATAAGGTATATTTACCATCAATGATTGCAGGTATATTTGCTATGGCTCCTGCAGCTATATTGGCAGAGAAAAAAGGTAAATTTAAAGAAGTATTAGTGATTGGTATTATATTATTTGCTATATCTTTTTATATTGTGGGACAATCTACTTCAACTTTATGGTTTATTATAGGTGTTGTAATATTTTTTATTGGATTCAATATGCATGAGCCTATTATGCAATCATTAGCTACAAAGTATGCAAAAGTACATCAAAGAGGTGCTGTATTAGGTATTTTTAACTCATTTGGTTATTTAGGTACATTTATTGGTGGTTTAGTTGGTGGTATTTATTTAGATAAACTTGGACTAGAAAATCTAGAACAAATTACTTTTATGATAGTTTTAATATCTATTGTATGGGCTATATTAATAATAACATTACCAAATCCAACAAAGATGAGAATAGTTTATATATCTTTAGAAGATATAAACCATGAAAATATTGATAGATTAAATTATAGTACAAGTAATATTGATGAATGGTATATAAATGAAACTGAGCATATAGTTATTATCAAATATAATGAAGAATTAATAAGTGAAGATCAAATAAAAGAATTGATTAAATAGATGATTATTGTACTAGCAACGGGAAATAAGGGTAAGATACGAGAATTTAAAAAACTAATGCCCAATGATCGAGTAATTACATATAGTGAATTAATAGATGAGTTTGATATTGTTGAAGATGGATCTACATTTCAAGAAAATGCTATAATAAAAGCAAAAGCAGTAGATAAAAAAATATCTCAAGTATTAGATGAATCATATGTTGTAATATCTGATGATAGTGGTATTACTGTTCCCGCTTTAAATAATGAACCGGATATTTATAGTGCAAGGTATGCTGGAGTAGATGCAACAGATAAACAAAATTTAGAAAAACTAATTAATAGACTAAAAGATAATACTTTAGAAAGATCTAGTGCATATTATACAGCTTGTATTGCAATTGTATATGAATCTAATATATATACAGTACATGGTTGGATGTATGGTGATGTAATAAGTAGATCAGTAGGTAATAGTGGTTTTGGATATGATCCTATGTTTATACCAAGTGGATATGATGAAACACTAGGGCAATTAGATGATGAGATTAAAAAGAGTTTTTCTCATCGTAGTAATGCATTAAAATTAGCAAAGAGAGTACTAGCTCTCTTCATCACCTGATGTACAGGCACCTTTATAGTCTATAATGCCTCTAGTGTGATTAGCTACATGCATAAAGCCCATGTTTTTCATGACTTGCTGACATTGAAAGCTTCTACTGCCAGTAAAACAATATAGTATTATATTTTCATCTTTTTTGTCTTCTATTTGCTCTAAAGCTTGATAAAAAGATGTTGTAGGTACTAAAACATCAGTACCTATAATTCTTTTTTGATGCCATTCCATCCATTCTCTAACATCAACTAATATAAAGTCAATTATTTTAGACTTTCTAGCTTCTAAAAGATCTTTAATATCTTGACTTGTCAGTTGTTCACTATTCAGCAAGCTTTGATATGTTTGTGTAGTAGACATTATATTAATAATACCTATTTATTGATCGTTATTTTGAGCATATTCTGGAGTACAGAAAATACCACAATGACATTTACCATCTTCAGGAATCTCTTTTTCAATAGCAGGTTTACAAGGACATATTCTATTATCTGCTTCTTTTCTTTCCTCTTTTGTCTCACCTATAACCATAAAACAAGGACAAAATCTTTTATTATAGATCATTTTATTTCTAGCAAGACCCATAGTAACACCTTCGTTTACATCCTCATTAGGATTATAAACCCAACCTTTACTAGCACAAACTTTATCGGTAAACTCTTTTGTTTTTACCATTTCATCTTTAAATTCTTGTGATTCCATATCAATTTTAATCATCATTTTTATCTCCATTGTTTAAGTATTACAATTCTAGCTAAATTCCTTAAAATTTACTAAAGAATTTTTAACTAATTGTAAATAATTATTTCTAGTTATATTTTTAGCACCAAACCTTTCTAAATGATCTGTATGTATTTGTGAATCTATGTATTTAAAGCCATCTTTTTTTAACTTTTGTGCAAGTGCAATGAAGGCAACTTTAGATGCATCACTTTTTTTTGCAAACATTGATTCACCACAAAATATATCACCTAAACTTACACCATATCCACCACCTACAAGCTTGCCATCATAATATGCTTCAAAACTATGGGCAAAACCAGAAGAATGTATTTGACTATATGACTCAATCATCTCTGGTCCTATCCAAGTACCATCTTGATCTGGTCTATATGCATTAGCACACTCAATCATTACATTTGTAAATTGTGTATTATATTTGATTTCAAATAGATTTTTTTTAATAACTTTTTTTAAAGACTTTGGTATATAAAGATCATCTAGGTCAAGTACAAATCTGGGATTAGGTGACCACCATAAAATTGGATCATTTTGATCTTCATTGTACCATGGAAATATGCCATTTCGATAAGCAGTCATTACACGATTTGGATTTAGATCACCACCATAAGCAACAATGCCTTCCTCGCTTGCATTATTTGGATGGGGAAAAGTATTAGAATATTTGCTAAGCTGTGGCAATATATTCATATATAAATTCACCCTTAATGAAATTTATTTTGTATATACCACCATTTTTTAATTTTCCAAATAATAGTTCTTGTGTAAGTGGCTCTTTAATATACTTTGTAATAATTCTTTGTAATGGTCGTGCTCCCATCTCTTTATCATATCCACGTATTGCTAACTCTTTTTTTGCATTATTTGTAAGTTTAATGCTTATATCTTTTTCTAAAATTTGTAGTTCTAAATCTTTTATAAATTTATCAACAACTTTTGTTACAACTTTTTCATTTAGGTGGGCAAATTGTACTGTAGCATCAAGTCTATTTCTAAATTCAGGTGCAAAGAATTTCTTGATAGCTTTATTTTCATTTAGTGAATTATCTTTTGCAAACCCCATAACATTTGCTTCTTTTGTTCCAAGGTTTGATGTCATAATCAAAATTACATTTTCAAAATTAGCTTTTTCACCATTGTTATCAGTTAGTGTTGCATTATCCATTACTTGAAGTAATATTGACATAAGATCTGGATGTGCTTTTTCAACTTCATCAAGTAGTAGTACACTATGGGGGTGTTTTCTTATAGCTTCAGTTAAAAGTCCACCCTTTTCAAACCCAACATACCCTGCTGGTGCACCTATTAATCTACTTACAGTATGCGATTCACTATATTCAGACATATCAAATCTTTCGAAGTTGATACCTAATTGATTTGCTAATTCTTTTGCAACTTCAGTCTTTCCAACACCTGTTGGTCCTGTAAATAAAAAGCTTCCTATTGGTTGATCAATATTACCAAGTCCTGCTCTATTTATTTGTAGAGCATTTACTATAGTTGTCACAGCTTTATCTTGACCAAAGACTCTTCTTTGCATATTTCTTTCAAGATTCTTTAATAGTTTTAAATCTGAAGAGGTAGCAGTTTGTGGTGGGATATTGGCCATTTTTGATATTGTATTTTCTACATCTTTTGCAGATATTTTAATATTTTTAGTTTTGAATTTTAATTTTTTAGTAGCTGCTACTTCATCAATTACATCAATAGCACTATCTGGTAAAAATCTATCATTAATAAATCTTTTACTAAGCTCTACTGCTGTTGTTATTGATTTTGGTGTAAATTTTACCTTATGAAACTCTTCATATTTGCCTATAATACCTTCAATAATTTTAATTGAATTATCACTCGAAGGCTCATCCACATTTATTTTAGCAAATCTTCTACTAAGAGCTTTATCTTTACTAAAGTCATTTCTGTATTCTGTATGTGTTGTAGCACCTATACATCTAAGCTTTCCTGAACTAAGTAGTGGCTTAAGTAAATTAGCTGCATCCATTGCACTGCTACCAACTGCTCCTGCTCCTACAATTGTGTGTATCTCGTCAATAAATAATATAGAATTATTAACTTTTGTCACCTCTTTAAGTACTGACTTTAACTTTTTTTCAAAGTCACCTCTATATTTTGTACCAGCAAGTAAAGATCCCATATCAAGTGAATATATTTTGCAATTATGTAGTATTTCAGGAGCAGTTTTGTTTGCTATTGCTAATGCTAAGCCTTCAACAACAGCAGTTTTACCAACTCCTGGCTCACCTACTAGGATAGGATTATTTTTCTTTCGTCTACTTAAAATTTCAGTGATTCTAGTAATCTCATTATCTCTAGCTATAACTGGATCTATATTACCTTCCAAGGCTTGTGCTACAAGTTCGACACTATTTTCTTTTAGTGCTGACTTTTTCTCTTTATCTTTTGGTTTATTATCTTTGATACCCTCATATTGCTCGTTGTCACCATGACTAACTTCATCAAGTATATCAATTTTTTGAATACCAGCCTTGTGAAGAAGGTATGTAGCATAAGCTTTTTCTTCTTTTAATATAGCAATTAACATATCTTCAACTTCTGCTATTGCTTTACCGCTACCTTGTGTTTGTGCTACCATATTTTCAATTGTTTGACTTAATGTCAAACTCTCAATTGGATCAAAATCTGCATCTTCTAAAGTAGGAGTATTTTCTAGTATATATTGATGTGCTTCTTTAGCAATTTTCTGGATATCTATACCCATATCATCAAGCATTCCATATATTACTTCATTATCAATAAGCTTTAAAAATATGTGTTCTAGTGTTATATATTCATGTTTTTGTTCTTTTGCAAAATCAACTGCATTTGAAAATACTACTCTTAATTCTTTAGCTATCATTATTCTTCTTCCATTACGGCTTTTAAAGGAAAGCCTTGCTTTTTTGCAAGAGTTCTAACTTGTGCTACTTTTGTTGATGCAATCTCATGTGTATATATACCACATACTTCTTTACCATTGTTATGTATATTTAACATAATTTGTTGAGCAGCTGGGAGGTCTTTTCTAAATATTGATGTTAGAATATCAATTACAAAGTCCATAGTAGAATGATTGTCATTTAACAATAACACTTTTACTTTTTTAGGCTCAGTTACCTCTACCTGTTCATCTAGTTCGACTTCAAAATATTTTCCCAACTTTAGTCCCTTTTACGATATAATTCTTTTATATTTTAACACAAAGAATATAAAGGGATTATGTGAAGTGAAAACTACTTTATTTATAACAGCAACAAATACTGATGTTGGTAAAACATATGCTTCTGAAACATTGCTAAAAAAATATGCGAAAGATGGAATAAGAGTAGGGTATTTTAAGCCTATGGAAACAGGGGTTGAAGACCTGCCATTAGATGGGGGATCAATGCTTGAACTTGCAAAGAAGTTAAATCCAGAGTTTGATGTAACTATTGATGATGTTGTACCATATCAGTTTAAATTACCTGCAGCACCATATGTCGCAAATAGTGAAAAAATTATAATAGACATTAAATATATTAAACAAAAAATAGATTATCTTTTGAAGTTTTGTGATCTATTGATTATAGAGGGTGCTGGTGGGCTTATGGTCCCTATTGAAAAAAATTATTTTATAGTTGATTTAATTTATGATCTGCAGAAATATTTAGATAATTTAAAAACAGTATTGATAGTGCCAAGTAACTTAGGATCTATAAATGATAATTTATTGTCTCAAAATATATTAAAACAGTATAATATAAATTATCAGTGGTATATTAATTTATATAAAGATAAGGAGCAGTTTAAAACTACAACTTTACCTTTTTATAAAGATTATTTTAATGAGGATATAGAGTATCTTTAATAGTCTTCATCCATCTCTTCAATTAGATCTACTAAATCATCATATATCTCTGTAGCTTCTTCTTGACTAATAGAATCACTTTCTAAGTCTTCAAGTACTTTCACAAGCTCTTTTTTTAATTCTTGCATATCTGCAAGTTCTTCTTTTTGTTCATCATCTGCATTTTTATCAGCTGCTATGATTTCAAAAAGGTCATCAATTTCCTCTTCTATATCTGGGATCATAGTATCCTCAATTAATGTTTTAAGATCTTCAAATATAGGATCTTTTTCTATCTCTTCTGACATTTTACCTCTTTTATTAAAAAAATATTGCAATTTGCAATATTTTTAAATTGATTTGAGAAATTATATTATAATTTTCCAAAATAACACTAAAATATGGATAAAAATATGAAAAATGAAATATTATTTCAATGTGAATGTGGTGGGGATGTTATACAAAAGGATGATAATTATAGATGTAAAGATTGTAAATTGATTGTTTATAAAAAATTTATGGGAAAGAATCTATCTATTGAAAAAATTAAAAAATTATTTTATGGGAACCTCTAAAAACACCTTTTAGAACTTCCAACTTTTTATTTTCTTGA
>CAZWLA010000061.1:0-7011 GCA_964633845.1 uncultured Arcobacteraceae bacterium
AGAAGAGTTGCATTTAGAAGAGCTATGAAAAGAGTTATGCAAAATGCAATTAAAGCTGGAGCAAAAGGTATTAAGGTATCTGTTTCTGGTAGACTTGGTGGAGCTGAAATGGCTAGAACTGAATGGTATAGAGAAGGTAGAGTTCCTTTACATACATTTAGAGCTAAGATCGATTATGGTTTTGCTGAAGGTCACACTACTTATGGTTGTATTGGTATCAAAGTTTGGATCTTTAGAGGAGAAGTACTTGCAAAAGGTGTTCCTGCTGAGTCTACTGCTTCTGATAAGCCAAAAAGAGCTAATAATAAAAGAAGAGGTAACTAATTATGTTAATGCCTAAAAGAACTAAATATAGAAAAGAGATGAAAGGGCGAAATAGAGGTAAATCTTCTAGAGCCAATACATTAGCATACGGATCTATTGGTATTAAAGCTACAGAGCATGGTAGAATTGATTCTAGACAAATCGAAGCTGCCAGAATTTCTATGACTAGAAAGATCAATAGACAAGGTAAAGTTTGGATTATGGTATTCCCTCATAAGCCTCTTACTGCTAAGCCACTTGAAACAAGAATGGGTAAAGGTAAAGGTTCTGTTGATAGATGGGTTATGAATATTAAGCCAGGTAGAATTTGTTTTGAAATGGCTGGTGTTAGTGAAGAACTTGCAAGAGAAGCATTAACTTTAGCACAACATAAATTACCTTTTAAAACTAAAATTGTAACAGTTGAGGGTGAAAATGACTTATACTAATATTAAAGAAAAAAGTGTTGAAGAATTAAACACTTTATTAAAAGAGAAAAAGGTGCTGCTTTTTGAATTAACAATTAAGCAAAAAACTATGCAGTTAACAAATACTAGTGAATTAAGAGCAGTTAAAAAAGATATCGCAAGAATCCAAACTGCTATCACTGCTGCTAAGTAAGGGGTAATAAATGTCTCAAGGTAGAGTAATTCAAGGTAAAGTGGTAACTGTTGCAGGTTCTAAATCAGCGACTATCTTAGTAGAAAGAAAAGTTATGCATCCTAAATACCATAAAACTGTAAAGAAATTTAAAAAGTATTTAATTCATGATGAAAAATCTGAATTAAATGTTGGTGATGTTGTAACAGCAATCGAGTGTAGACCACTTTCAAAAAGAAAGTCGTTTAGATTAAATTCTATTGTAGCAACAGGAGTTAACTAATGATTCAAAGTTTTTCAAGACTAAATGTAGCAGATAATACTGGTGCAAAAGAGATCATGTGTATTAAAGTTCTTGGTGGATCTAAGAGAAGATACGCATCTGTTGGTGATGTTATTGTTGCTTCTGTTAAAAAAGCTTTACCAACTGGTAAAGTTAAAAAAGGTGCAGTTGTTAAAGCAGTAATCGTTAGAACTCATAAAGAAGTTCAAAGAGAAAATGGATCATTAATTAGATTTGATGATAATGCAGCTGTAATATTAGATGCTAAAAAAGAGCCTATTGGAACAAGAATTTTTGGACCAGTAGCTAGAGAAGTAAGATATTCTGGTTTCATGAAAATCGTTTCACTTGCTCCGGAGGTATTATAATGGCTAATAAATTAAAAATTAAAAAAGGTGATACTGTAAAAGTTATCGCTGGTGATGATAAAGGTAAGACAGGAGAAGTATTAAGCGTACTTACTGCTACTAGACAAGTGATCGTTAAGGATTGTAAAGTTGCTAAAAAAACTGTTAAACCTGATCAAGAAAGAAATCCAGAGGGTGGATTTGTAAATAAAGAGATGCCAATTGATATCTCTAATGTTGCTAAAGTAGAAGGTGAATAAGATGGCTGCTAGATTTTTTGAAAAATACAAAAGTGAAATTGCACCAGCTTTAGAAACTGAATTTGTGCAAAATAAAATGCTTACAGCTAAATTAGAAAAGATTGTTATTTCTGTTGGTACTGGATTTGCTATGACTGATAGTAAGTTAATCCAAAATATCCAAGATACAATCTCTTTGTTAGCTGGACAAAAAGCAGTTGTTATTAAATCTAAAAAATCTGTTGCTGGATTTAAAGTAAGAGAAAATATGCCAGTAGGTATTAAAGTTACTTTAAGAGGCGATAGAATGTACGAATTCCTAGACAAATTAGTAACTATTGCTCTTCCAAGAGTAAAGGATTTTAGAGGTCTTAACAGAAACGGTTTTGATGGTAGAGGAAACTTCAACTTTGGTTTACAAGAGCAGTTAATGTTCCCAGAAGTAAACTTTGATGATATTATCCAAACTCACGGTATGAATATTTCTATGGCTACAACTACAGATAGTGATACTGAAGCTTATAGATTATTAGAATTATTTGGTGTACCATTTACTAAAGGAAATAACTAATGGCAAAGAAATCAATGATTGCAAAAGCTAGCAGAAAACCTAAGTTTTCAGCTAGAGGATATACAAGATGTTCTATTTGTGGTAGACCACATTCAGTTTTAAGAGACTTTGGAATTTGTAGAATTTGTTTTAGAAAAATGGCTAACGAAGGTTTATTACCTGGTGTTAGAAAATCAAGCTGGTAACCCCAGCTTTAATTAAATAGGAGAAAAGCCCATGATGAATGATATAATCGCAGACGCTTTGACTAGAATTAGAAATGCAGCATCAAGAAAGCTTGATACTACAACTTTACTTCATTCAAAGACTGTAGAAGGTGTAGTTACTGTACTACAAGCAAAAGAATATGTAGAGAGTTTTAATGTTGTTGAAGGTGATAACAATAAGAAAACTATTAATGTAGTTTTAAAGTATGATGATAATGAAAATTCTGTAATTAATGAACTTACAAGAGTTTCTAAGCCAGGTAGAAGAGTTTATAAAAACGCTTCAGAGATTAAAAACTTCAAAAATGGATACGGTACAATTATCGTTTCTACTAACAAAGGTGTAATTGCTAATGATGAAGCATTTGCTGCTAATGTTGGTGGTGAAGTTCTTTGTACTGTTTGGTAAGGAGTAGTCATGTCAAGAATTGGTAAAAAAGAGATTACTATACCATCTGGTATAGAGATTACAGAAGCTAATGGTGTTGTTACTGTTAAAAAAGGTAATAAATCAATTGATGTAGATACTCATAGTAGAGTTGGAGTAGAGATTGCTGATGGTAAAGTTGTATTTACTAAAGCTGGTGACACTTCTGAAGATTCTGCTTTTTGGGGAACTTATAGAGCTTTAACTGCAAATGCTGTTGAAGGTTTAGATAAAGGATTTACAAAATCATTAGAGATTAATGGAGTTGGTTATAGAGCTGCTGTTAAAGGTAAAGTTCTTGAATTACAATTAGGTTATTCACACCCAATTAATTTTGAGATTCCTGAAGGTATTGAAATATCGGTTAATAAGAATATTATTGATATTAAAGGTGCAAGTAAGCAAGTGGTTGGACAAACTGCTGCAATCATTAGAGGCTACAGAAAACCAGAACCATACAAAGGTAAAGGTGTTAAGTATACTGACGAACATATCGTTAGAAAAGCCGGTAAAACTGCAAGTTAAGGTGTAAAGAATGAGTAGAGCAAAAGATATAGCAAAAAAGAATTCTTTAAGAATCAAAAGAAAAAGAAGAGTTAGAGGAAGTATCGCTGCAGGAACTGCAGAGATGCCAAGAGTTTCTATTTTTAGATCAAATAAGTACCTTTCAGCACAAGCAATTGATGATGTAGCTGGTACAACTTTAGCTTCAGTAAACAGTAAAACTATGGATTTAAGTGCAAATAAAGCAAATGCAGTAGCTATTGGAGCTCAATTTGCCCAGAACTTAAAAGCAGCTAATATTGATACTGTTGTATTTGATAGAAATGGATATTTATATCATGGTGTAGTAGCAGCATTCGCTGATGCATTAAGAGACAATGGAATAAAGGTTTAATATGGCAGCGATCAATAGAGATGATTTCGAAGAAGCTATCGTAAATATCGGTAGAGTTACAAAAGTTGTTAAGGGTGGTAGAAGATTTAGATTTACTGCTCTAGTTGTAATTGGTGATAAGCAAGGTACAGTTGGATTTGGTACTGGTAAAGCTAAAGAGGTTCCAGATGCAATTAAGAAAGCTCTTGATGATGCATTCAAAAGCTTAGTAAAAGTATCTATTAAAGGTACTACAATTGCTCATGATATTGAACATAAATGTAGTGCAAGTAGAATTCTTTTAAAGCCAGCTAGTGAAGGTACAGGACTTATTGCAGGTGGTGCAGCAAGACCAGTTCTTGAGCTTGCAGGTGTTACAGATATTATTGCAAAATCTTTAGGATCTAATAATCCTAATAACCTTGTTAGAGCTACAGTTGAAGCTTTATCAAGAATTAAAGGCTAGGGGGAAATTATGGCATTAAATAATTTACAACCAGCTGCTGGAAGTAGTAAAAATGTAAAAAGAGTTGGTAGAGGTCAAGGTTCAGGAATGGGTAAAACTTCTACTAGAGGTCAAAAAGGTCAAAAATCTAGATCAGGTTACAAAATCAAGAGAAACTTTGAAGGTGGTCAACAGCCATTAGCAAAGAGACTTCCAAAAGTTGGATTTTTCTCTAGAGTAACTAAGCCATATTCTATTAATGTAGATAAAGTTAAGCAAGTTGCAGAACTTTCAGAAATTACATTAGAGACTATTAAGTCTGTTTATAAACTTTCTAAATCTGTTACAAAAGTAAAACTAGTTGGTTCTACTGCAAAAGATTTAGCAGCTAAAATCAAAGACGAAAACGTTACAACTACTGGTAAATAATTATGAATAAGGACCTATTAAATAAGATATTAATTACTTTAGGTTTTATTTTTTTATATAGGGTATTGGCTTATGTGCCAGTACCTGGTGTTAATATAGATGTTGTAAAAGAATTTTTCGATACAAATACAAGTAATGCACTTGGTATGATAAATATGTTTAGTGGTAATGCAGTTGAAAGACTGTCAATTATCTCTTTAGGTATCATGCCTTATATTACAGCTTCTATTATTATGGAGCTACTTGCTGCAACATTTGCCAATATTGGTAAAATGAAAAAAGAGAAAGATGGAATGACAAAATATATGCAGATCATTAGATATGCAACTATTGTTATCACATTCATTCAGGCTATTGGTGTTTCAATGGGTCTTAATTCTCTTACTGGTGCTGCAGGACAAAGTGCTATTACAATTGATATGGATACATTTATAGCAGTTGCTGCTGTTTCTATGGTAGCAGGTACACTTATGCTTATGTGGATTGGTGAACAGATTACTCAAAAAGGTATAGGTAATGGTATTTCATTAATTATCTTTGCAGGTATTGTTTCAGCACTTCCTAGTGCAATAGGTGGTACTATTGATCTTGTTAATAACGGTCAACTAAGTTTTTTAACTGTAATTGCAATGCTAGTTGTTGTTTTAGCAACAGTTGGATTAATTATATATGTAGAATTAGGGGAAAGAAGAGTTCCTGTGTCTTACTCGAGAAAAGTTATGATGAAAAATCAAAACAAAAGAGTTATGAACTATGTTCCCATAAAAGTAAACCTTAGTGGAGTTATTCCAGTTATTTTTGCTTCAGCAATATTAATGTTCCCTGGAACAATATTGCAAGGTAGCCAAAATGAATATTTAGTGATGCTAGGAGATTTTTTAAATCCAGCTAGTTTATCATTTAATCTTGTTATGTTCTTATTTGTAATTTTCTTTGCATATTTTTATGCGTCAATTACATTTAATGCAAAAGATATTGCTGAAAATTTAAAAAAGCAAGGTGGATTTATACCGGGTGTTAGACCTGGAGGAAGTACATCTGAATTTTTAAATGAGACAGCAAGTAGATTAACATTCTTTGGCTCGTTATATTTAGCACTTATTTCAACAGTACCATTGCTTGTAGTTCAAGCTATGGGTGTTCCATTCTATTTTGGTGGAGTTGCTGTACTAATTGTAGTTCAAGTTGCAATTGATACTATGAGAAAGATTGAAGCTCAACAATATATGAATAAATATGATACATTATCAGCGGTTGGTTTATAGTGGCAATCCCACTTAGAAAAGCTAACGAAATAGATAAACTTCGTAACAGCGGTCAAGCTGTTGCGAAGACTCTATTATACTTACAAAAAAATGTAAAGGCTGGAATGAGCCTTTTAGAAGTTGATCAAATGGGTGAAGAGTATCTTACATCACTGGGATTTAGACCAGCTTTTAAAGGACTTTATGGTTTTCCAAATGCAATTTGTACCTCACTTAATGAAGTGATAATCCATGGTGTACCTACAGATACTATTTTAAAAGATGGTGATATACTTGGTATTGATATTGGTAGTGAACAGGATGGATGGTATGGAGATGCAGCTATTACTATGCCAATAGGTAAAATATCAAAAGAAGATGAAGATATTATAGCATGTAGTAAAGATGCTTTATATCATGCTATTGATTTCATACAAGATGGTATGAGGTTTAAAGAACTGGCAGTAGAGTTAGAAAGGTTTATTAAATCTAGAGGGTATGTACCATTAGTTAAATTTTGTGGACATGGAATAGGTCGTGAACCACATTGTGATCCTGAGGTACCTAATTACTTTCATGGAAAAAATCCAAAGCAAGGTCCAAAAATAAAAAATGGTATGGTGTTTTGTATTGAACCAATGATTTGTCATAAAGGGCAAGAGCCAATTATCGATAAAGAAGATGGCTGGACAGTTAGAAGTGAAGATGGCTTAAGAACAAGTCACTATGAGCATCAGGTTGCTATAGTAAATGGCAAAGCTGAAATATTAACAAAATTAAATAATTAACATAAAGGAAATAAATGGCAAAAGATGATGTAATCGTAATGGATGGAAAAGTTGTAGAGGTATTACCAAATGCAACGTTTAATGTAGAATTAGCAAATGGACATATAGTTTTATGTCATATCTCAGGGAAGATGAGAATGCACTATATTAAGATATTACTTAATGATAAAGTAACTGTTGAGATTACACCTTATAGCCTAGATAAAGGTAGAATTACTCATAGATTTAAATAAAATATAATTTTTATTGAAA
>CAZWLA010000062.1:0-6765 GCA_964633845.1 uncultured Arcobacteraceae bacterium
TATATTAAGTGCCTTTTCAGCTACCGTTGAAAGAACGGTGCAGATTGGATATTTAATTAATAAATACAGTAATAATTTATTTATTGGTACAGGATATGGTGTAGATGCGGGGTATATAAGAAATATTGAAAGACCATGGATATATGAATTATCATATTTTCAAATGTTATTCAATTATGGTACATTAGGAATGACTTTATTAATAGTATTGATAGGTTTATATTATTATATTGCTTTGTTTAATATAAAAAATAGATGTATTCATATTGAAATTCAGTCTGCACTTTTAGTTAGCCTAACGATTTTTTTTATTGGGGTATATTCTAATCCATATTTAGGATCATTTGATTTTTTATTATTTTTGGGAATTTTACCAATATTAGCCGCTGTAAAGAATAAAACAAAATTATATAAGGATTAAGAATGAAAGATTACAAAATATGTAAAAAATGTATTATGGATACAACCGATCCAGATATTAATTTTGATGAAAACGGTGTATGTGACTATTGCAATAATTATAAGGAGAGCATAGTTCCAGAGTGGAACTATGGTGAAAATAGACTATCAGAATTAATGACTGTTGCTAAAAAGATTAAAAAAGAAGGTCAAGGAAAAGATTTTGATTGTATAATAGGTTTAAGTGGAGGCTTAGATAGTTCTTATACTGCATATATAGCTAAAGAAGTTATGGGTCTTAGGCCATTACTCTTACATGTAGATGCAGGTTGGAATACTGATCAAGCTGTAGAGAATATCGAGAGGTTAGTGGATGGACTTAATCTTGATTTATATACAGAAGTTATTAATTGGGAAGAAATGAAAGATTTACAAGTATCATTTTTTAAGTCGCAAATAGCAGATCAGGACTTTCCTCAAGATACAGCATTTTTTTCTGCGTTATATAAGTTTTCAAGAAAGTATAAAATTAAGTATGTTTTAACTGGAGGAAATTTTTCTACTGAATGTTGTCGTGAACCTGAGAACTGGGGAGCATATCCAGGAATAGATAAGATGTTAATCAATAATATACATAATAGTTTTGGCAAAAATAAATTAAAAACATTTCCAATAGTGGATATTTTTACTTACAAAATTCTTTATAAATATATTTTTGGTATGGAAGTTTTTAAGCCGTTAAATTATGTTTCCTATAAAAAAGTTGATGCTGAAGATACATTAAATGAGAAATTTGGGTGGAAAAAGTTCCAGCACAAACATCATGAATCAAGATTTACTAGGTTTTATGAAGATTATTGGATGCCAAGAAAGTTTGGATATGAAAAACGTAGAGCACACTTTTCAAGTTTGATTATGACGGGACAAATGAGTAGAGAAGGGGCAATTGAAAGAATTTCTAAACCTGAGTTAAGTGAAGATTTCCTCTTAAAGGAATTTGAATATGTTGCTAATAAACTTGATTTAAGTGTTGAGGAATTAAGGCAAATATTTAATAGTAAAAATAAAACTTATCATGATTATAAAAATAAAAGATTTTTAATTGGTATTGGGGCAAAAGTTATGAAATTTTTAGGATTAGAAAAGAGACTATTTAGATGATAGCTATAGTTGATTATGGAGTTGGAAACATAAAAGCTTTTGTCAATATTTATAAAAACTTAAATATCTCATATAAAGTAGTAAAAGATGTTGATAAGATTATACTGCCAGGTGTAGGATCATTTGATCATGCTATGGAAAGCTTGCAAAATTCTGGGATGAAAGAAAAACTTGATTTACTTGTATTAGAAAAAAAACTTCCTGTACTAGGTATATGTGTAGGAATGCAAATGTTAGCAAAAAGTAGTGATGAAGGCAAGTTATCAGGATTAGGGTGGATAGATGCTACTGTGAAAAAGCTTGATAAGTCAAAAATAAAGAATGGTCCATTACCTCATATGGGGTGGAATACTTTAAATATTAAAAAAGAAAATAAAATCTTTAATAATTTAGAAAATGATCCAAGATATTATTTTTTACATTCATATTATTTTGAGTGTAGTAATAAAGATGATGTAATAGCTACTACAACTTACGGTGAAGAGTTTGAATGTATGATAAATTATGAAAATATTTATGGTATCCAGCCTCATCCAGAGAAAAGTCATCATAATGGAATTCAACTCCTAAAAAATTTTGGAGAACTATAATGCTTGCACCTAGAATAATACCAACACTATTAGTACATAATAAGGGCTTAGTTAAAACTGTAAAGTTTAAAGAAGGAAAATATATAGGGGATCCCATAAATGCTGTGAAAATATTTAATGAAAAGGAATCTGATGAGTTAATGGTATTAGATATTGATGCTACTATTGAAGATAGGGAACCAGATTATAAGATGATAGAGAATTTAGCAGTTGAATGTAGAATGCCACTATGTTATGGTGGAGGGATTAAAACTGCAAAGCAGGCTGCTAAAATATTTAGTTTAGGTGTGGAAAAAGTTGCTCTTAGTTCGGCTATTGTAGAAAATCCTAAACTAGTACAAGAGATTGCGAAGGAAGTTGGCACTCAAAGTGTTGTAGTAGTTTTAGATGTAAAGAAAAAGCTTTTTGCTGGATATGAAGTAATGACACATAATGGTACAAAAAAAACAGGAATTGATCCTGTGAAGTTTATTAAAGAATTAGAAGACTTTGGAATTGGCGAGATTGTTATAAACTCAATTGATAATGATGGAATGATGCAAGGTTATGATTTTAATATTATAGATAAAATAAAGGAAATAGCAACTGTACCAATGACTGTACTTGGAGGTGCTGGTAGCTTAGAGGATATGGGTGAAGTTATAAAAAAACATGGAATTATTGGTGTAAGTGCAGGAAGCTTATTTGTATTTAAAGGCAAGTATAAAGCGGTGTTGATAAATTATCCAAATGATGTCTCAAAAAACAACTTAATATTAAAAGCTAAAGGTATGTAATGTTCAAAAATAAAATACTATTAATTACGGGAGGAACTGGATCATTTGGGAATGCAGTCCTTAGAAGGTTTCTAGATACAAGTATTAAAGAGATACGAATTTTCTCAAGAGATGAAAAAAAACAAGATGATATGAGGAAAAAATATAATAATCCAAAATTGAAGTTCTATATTGGTGATGTAAGAGATGTAAATTCGATAGTTGATGCTATGAGAGGCGTTGATTATGTATTCCATGCAGCAGCTTTAAAGCAAGTCCCTTCTTGTGAATTTTATCCTATGCAAGCAGTTGAAACAAATGTAATTGGTACAGAAAATGTTTTAAATATTGCAATTAATGCAAAAGTAAAAAAAGTAATAGTACTAAGTACAGACAAAGCTGTATATCCTATAAATGCTATGGGTGTAAGTAAAGCTATGATGGAAAGAGTAGCTGTAGCTAAAAGTAGAAATATAAGTGATGAAGAAACAATGATTGCTTGTACAAGATATGGGAATGTAATGGCTAGTCGTGGTTCTGTAATTCCTCTTTTTCTAGATCAAATAAAAAATGGAAATGATATAACAATCACAGATCCAAATATGACTAGATTTATGATGAGTTTAGATGATGCAGTTGAATTAGTACTTTTTGCTTTTGAACATGGTAAAACTGGTGATATCTTTGTTCAAAAAGCACCAGCTGCAACTATAGAACTTCTAGCTGAAACTTTAAAAGAATTAGTAAGTAAACAGAGTCACAATGTATCGATTATTGGGACAAGACATAGTGAAAAACTTTATGAAACTTTATTAACAAGAGAAGAAATGGTTCATGCAATCAATATGGAAGGTTATTATCGAATTCCTGCTGACACAAGGGATTTAAATTATGATAAATTCTTTGATCAAGGTGAAGAGATAGTAACTCAAGCACACGAATATCACTCTCACAATACAAAAAGATTAAATAAAGAAGAATTAAAGGCAATGCTATTGAGTTTAAGAGAAATTCAAGGTGATTTAAAAGAGTTTGGAGTAGTTTAATGAAAATCTTAATTACGGGCTCTAATGGTTTTATTGCAAAAAATTTAATTTCACATTTAAAGAGAGATGAAAATAAACAGTTGTATTTATTCTCTAGCTCTGACTCAGAAGCTATTTTAGAAGCTTATGTAAAAGAAGTAGACTTTATTTTTCATTTAGCTGGTGTTAATAGACCAAAAGATGTAAGTGAATTTTATGAAGGTAATAGTAATTTAACAAAAAAGATTGTTTTAATTCTTGAAAAAGAAAAAAAACATACACCTATATTAATATCTTCTTCTACGCAAGCAGAATTAGATAATGACTATGGAAAAAGTAAGCAAGAAGCTGAGAATATATTAAAAGACTATAAGTCAAATAGTAAAGCTAATATTTTTATTTATAGACTTCCAAATGTTTTTGGAAAATGGTCAAGACCAAATTACAACTCTGTTATTTCAACATGGTGTAATAATATTGCAAAGAATTTAGAGATCCAAGTAGATAACAGAGAAACTAAATTAAACCTTGTTTATATAGATGATGTAGTTAGTTCTTTTTTAGAGAAACTTTCTTTAAATTCAAATGAAATATATTATAAAGTTGAAATAGTTTATCAAAAATCTTTGGGAGAGATTGAAGAATTACTTTATAGATTTAAAGATAATAGAATGAGTTTAATCATCCCTGATGTTGCTTCTGGATTTGAGAGAGCTTTATATGCTACATATCTTAGCTATTTCGCTACTGATAATTTTTCATATCATTTAAAAGGTTATCAAGATGATAGAGGCACATTCTATGAGATACTTAAAACACTAGATAGTGGACAGTTTTCACTATCTACCACAGCTCCAGGTGTCACTAGAGGAAATCACTATCACCATACTAAAAACGAAAAATTTTTAGTTGTAAAAGGTGAGGCTCTTATAGAATTTAGACATATAGTTACTGATGAAATTATTTCATATGAAGTAAGTGATAAGAATATGGAAATAGTAGAAATGATACCTGGATATACGCATAATATAAAAAATACGGGTGATGAAGAGATGGTACTATTTCTTTGGGCAAATGAAACTTTTGATCAGGATAATCCAGATACATATTTTTTAGAGGTAAGAAATGACACATAACACAATTAAAAAACTAAAAGTTATGACTGTGGTTGGTACAAGACCTGAGATAATAAGACTTGCTTGTGTGATACAAAAACTAGAAGAATCAGAGGCTATAGAACATATTATAGTTCATACAGGACAAAACTATGACTATGAGTTAAATGAATTATTTTTTAAAGATTTCAATCTTAGAAAACCTGATTATTTTCTCAATGCTGCTTTAGGAACTCCTACAGAAACTATTGGTAATATCTTAATCAAAATTGATCCAATATTAGAAGAAGTAAAACCAGATTCATTTTTGGTTTTAGGAGATACAAATTCTTGTCTTTGCGCTATACCTGCAAAAAAAAGAAAAATACCTATATTTCATATGGAAGCAGGAAATAGATGCTTTGATCAAAGGGTACCAGAAGAGACTAATAGAAAGATAGTAGATCATACTGCTGATATAAATTTAACATATAGTGATATAGCTAGAGAGTACTTATTGAGAGAAGGTCTACCTGCAGATAGAGTAATCAAAACAGGTAGCCCAATATATGAAGTAATTAATTCACGAATAGATGATATAAACAGTTCTGATATCTTAGAAGATTTAAATCTTCTAAAAAATAAGTATTTTGTAGTATCAGCTCATAGAGAAGAAAATATAGGTCATGACAAAAATTTCTTTGATTTAGTGGATACATTAAATGAAATAGCCTCAGTATACAACATGCCTGTAATTGTATCTACCCATCCTCGAACTAGAAATAAAATAGAATTAGAAAATATTGAATTTAATCCACTTATTAAACTTATGAAACCAATGGGATTTAATGATTACAATAAGCTTCAACTTGATTCAAAAGCTGTTTTAAGTGATAGTGGTACTATAAGTGAAGAGTCTTCTATTATGAGATTTCCTGCATTGAACATACGACAAGCTCATGAACGACCAGAAGCTATGGAAGAAGCTAGTGTTATGATGGTAGGACTTGAAAAAGAAAGAATCATGCAAGGTTTAAAAGTTTTGGAGTCTCAAGAAAGAGACAGCTTAAGACATGTAGCTGACTATAGTATGCCAAATGTATCTGAAAAGGTTTTAAGAATCATCTTAAGTTATACAGATTATGTAAATAGAAGAGTTTGGAGAAAAAGTTAATAGAATGAATATATTATTCTTGTTTATTTCATATCCTGAAGATCCTAATAGTACAAATCTTACGAAAGATTTATCTGATGAGTTTACTAGACAAGGTGAAAATGTCTATGTGGCCACTATAAGAGAGAAAAAACTAAATTTAGATACTGAAATTTCAAAAGAAAACGGTACAAATGTTTTAAGAATAAAAAATGGGAATATGTTTAACAATGTATCTAAATTTGAGAAGTTATTTACAATGATGACTATGAATAAAAATATATTGAAACAGATTAAAAAATATTGGGGTGATAAAAAGTTTGATTTAATAGTTGGAACTACTCCTTATATGGCAAATAAGAGGCTAATTAATGGGTTGAAAACATATTTTAATTGTCCTTCATTTTTGATTTTATGGGATTTATTTCCTCAAAATGCAAAAGACCTAGAACTAATTAAAAGTAAGTTAGTATTCAACTTTTTCAAGAGACAAGAAAATAAAAACCTTAAAAGCTTTGACTATATAGGGTGTATGTCTCAAGGTAATATTGAGTATGTTAAAAATAATTATGATTTTATTATTATTGA
>CAZWLA010000063.1:0-6653 GCA_964633845.1 uncultured Arcobacteraceae bacterium
TTATTTTACCCACCAAATCTACTAGATGACGATTTAGAGTTACTATTACTTCCAAAAAAACCACTTTTTTTAGAGGAAGAAGATTTTGTAGTAGACGAACTACTTTTAGCTTTGTTAAAGCTATTTACACTTTTAGAGTAAGCTGATGGTGACTTATAGCTTCTACTTCTATTGTTTTGGAAGTTTTGATTATTAAAAAGTTTATTACCAATATAGCTACCTATCATAGCTCCTGCAATAGAGCTTAATAGTACTTCCCCAAGACCCATACCACCACTTGATATTGATTCTTGTGGTTGCGTTAGATTAGAAGTTCCATTATCAATCTTGATAGCTTCTTGTTTTACAAATTTATCAATCTCTGCTTGAGTTAAAATTCTTTCACTTCCATCTAGTTCACGCAAAACAATTCTCGTACTACTACTTGGAAACTCATCTACAATTGTATATCCACCTGATGATTGTTTTTCTATAATTACAAATGCACCTTGCTTGGAATTTGCTTGTGTAAATGAAGATTGCCCATCTGAACCATCTTGTGGTCTTTGTTCGCATCCTGTAAAAGATGTAAGTAGTACTGAACCTAAACCACCAACAATAGCATAGTTTGATATTTTTTTAATATAGTTTTTTTTAGTTTGCACTTAATAATTCCTCAATAACTTTCTTATCACTAAATGGTAACTTTTGATCATAGATTATTTGATTTTCCTCATCACCTTTACCTAACACTAATACTACAGGATTTGAATACTCTTTTGCTTTTGTAATAGCATCTTTAATAGCTTCTTTTCTATTTAGGTTGCATGTCATTTTATTTTTATCAGGAATACCAGAAATAATATCTTCACATATTATATCTGGATCTTCATACCTTGGATTATCCGCAGTTACAAATATGTATTTAGCATATTCATTAGCTACTCTACCCATAGCAGGTCTTTTTGATCTATCACGATCTCCACCTGCACCAAATACAACGATAATATCTTTATCTAAAAATGAATCAAATACTTTTTTCATAGCATCTGCTGTATGTGCAAAATCGATTATAATAAATGGATCATAGCTTAAAATTTCCATCCGTCCACTAACACCTGCAAAATTTTCTAATGTATCACAAATATCTTGTAGTGGTTTATTAGTTAAAATATGTGCAGAAGCTACAGCAGCTGTTAAGTTATAAATATTAAATAAACCCATTAAAGGTGATGAAAAATTAACAATCTCTTGAAAGTGTTGTAAGGATACATTCATGCCATAGCTAAAATTATATGCTTGCACTTTATATGTAGCATTATTATCAAGTCCATATGCAAAACCATTTTTCATTGAATATTTTACTTTAGGATCATCTTTGTTAATGAGTTTTTTTGTATCATCTTGAAAAAATGAATTTTTAATATCTATATATTCCTCTAAAGTATTGTGATAGTCAAGGTGATCAGAAGTTATGTTTGTATGAACTTTTAGTTCAAACTCTAAGCCTTCAATTCTATTTTGAGAAATAGCATGGCTACTAACCTCCATCACAAAAAAGTCACATCCATTGTCAATTGCTTTTTGAATATGAAAAAAATTACCTAACTGAACTGGTGTTGTTAAGCTGTAATCTTCTACTTTCTCATCGTTTATAAAAAATCCACGTGTTCCTTGAAGAGCAACTTTATAGCCTAAATCTAACAGGATAGAATATATGGCAGCAGCTGTTGTTGTTTTCCCATTTGTACCAGTTATTCCTATGATTTTAATGGCTGATAGATTAATATATTTATGTAGTTCATTGCTATTAATAATTTGTGTACAGCCGTTATTTTTAGCATCATCTATATATTGTTCATTTTGTACAGATGATATAAAAATAGTATGCTTATTAGCATCCTGTGAGTTATCAGTAAATACCTTATTATTAATTGATATTGTCATTTTTATTCTCTAACCTTTTGTAGAAGTCATCTATTTTAGAATCATATGTAAAAAATTGATTATAACCATCTAAATATTTATAAGCAGTTGAATCAAAGTCATTATCGATTAGTTTTTTAACAAAATCGAAAAACTGTTCCTTTGAGCTAATTGCAACTTTAGTACTGAACATTATATCTTCATATGCAGTTCTAAATGACCCTCTACTATCAACTAGTTGATTAAAGTCATCATAATTAATTGCTTCTAATGATTCTTGTGTTTGAATTGATATATCTTTCATTATTTTAATAAGCTTATCACTGTCACCATCATGTGCACTAATAATGTCATTAACGTATTTAATGGCATACTCAAGATCATTATCTTTTTCTATTAAAAAATAATCAAATAATGATTGTCCTTTATCACTATCTTCAGTAGCTATATCACATAGTAGTGGGTATATGTGGTATTCTTTATTATTTGGAAAATTTGAGCAAAGTTGAGAATATATAAATAAAGCTTCATTGTAATTTTGATTTACAAAATATGAATTTGCTTTATCTAAAAGCTTTGATTTGTTAACCAATTATAGTTCCCCCATCCTATCTTCCATCCCTTGTGGTACATTGATTATTTTTAAGTCAGGATGAATTGCAGCTTTTAATTCTTTTTCTACTACATATTTTAGTGTACTTGGACTTGCTGCACACCCAACACAAGCACCTTGTAGTTGAATATATACTGTACCGTTTTTAATATCAAGTAGTGACATTGCACCACCATCTTGTGATAACATTGGTGAAATCTTTGTATCTATAATGTTTTTTACTGGCTCTTGTAAATCTTCATCTGTAAATGGCATACTCATTTTATTTTTCCTTACTTTTTTTATTTATTAACACTATACCAATAGCCGTAATAATTAATATTACTGCTATTGTTTTTATGATAAATTCAAATGTAACAGCTTGTTCCATTAAGAATTTACCACACTATCACATCTATGACAAAGTGACTCTTCATTTTTTGCTCTATATTTCCAACATCTTGGACATTTTGATTTAGCTGCTTTATATACTTCAAACATTTCATCACCCACACTAAATGAAGCTATTACTTCATCTTCTTTATGGTGTATTATTTTACTTACTACAAACCAATCTTCAGCTTCTGTTGAAGTTAGTTTATCTAATTTTTTAGATTGAGAATATATTACCAATTCTAGTGTAGATTTAATTGTTTTTTCTTTTTTTAAAGATTCAATCGATTCATTAAATTTTTCTTTAAGCTCTATTAAGTGATTTGCGTCTATATCTGAAGTTGTTTGAGGTATAATAAATTTTTCAAAGTCAAATATATCTTTCTTTTTATCTGTTATTACATCTGGAGCAAATGATAATAGCTCATTTGTAGTATAAGTTAATATTGGAGCTAATGTTATGATTAATGATTTTGCAATCATAGCCATTGCACTTTGAGATGCTCTTCTTTCGATTGAATCTTTAGCATCACAATATAATTTATCTTTACATACGTCAAGATATGTATTTGATAAGTCAGCTACTAAGAAGTTGTTTAATTTATTTAATCCTCTAGAGTAATCATAAGATTTAAAATCTTCATCAATAGATTCAAATACAGTTTTAGCTTTATTTAATATCCATTTATCAATAGTTCCCATATCTTTGATATCAGCTAATGTTTCTAAATCATCTACATTTGCAAGTAAGAATCTTGCAGTATTTCTGATTTTTCTATATTGTTCAGCCATTTGCCTTAAAATCTCATCAGAAATTTTTAGATCAGATTGGTAGTCACTCATAGCAACCCATAGTCTTAAGATTTCAGAACCAAATTGTTTAATAACTTTTTCAGGAGCTACAACATTTCCTTTTGATTTTGACATCTTTTCACCCTTGGCATCAACAGTAAAACCATGTGTTAAAATATTTTTAAATGGCGCTATTTCACTTGAAGCAAAAGATGTTAAAAGTGAAGATTGGAACCAACCTCTATGCTGATCACTTCCTTCAAGATACATATCTGCTGGATAAGAACCAGCATCATAGTTTCCAGATCTTAAAACTGCATTTTGTGTTGATCCTGAATCGAACCAAACATCAAGTATGTCCATAGTTTTTTCTAAATCATCAGGATTATATTCAGAATTTGGATCTAATAGATCTTTGATGTCTAAATCATACCAAGCATCAGCTCCATTTTCTTCAAATATATTAGCAACATAATTTAATACATTTTCATCATATATAATCTCATCTGTTAGTTTATTTCTAAAGAATGCGATTGGTACTCCCCAATCTCTTTGTCTTGAAATACACCAGTCAGGTCTATTTTCAATCATAGATCTTAATCTATTTTCACCATGCTCTGGATAAAAATTTACTTCTTTGATTGAATCAAGTGCATTTTGTCTTAATGTTTTATTTTCTTTTCCATATTCTTTATCAATAGCAATAAACCATTGTTTTGTTGCTCTAAATATAACTGGCTTATGTGTTCTCCAGCAATGTGGATATGAGTGAGTAATATCAATTCTTTTTACTAAAGCATCACCAAGTAGTTCTAATATAGGCTCATTTGCTTTAAATACATTCATATTTAAAAACTCTTCAGGGTTTGGAAGAAGATTTTCTCTGATTATTGTATTGTCATACGCACCATTAGCCCCTACAGGCATAACTACATCAAGTCCATATTTAAGACCAACTTTATAATCATCCTCACCATGACCTGGAGCTGTATGTACTGCACCAGTACCTGAATCCATCAGTACATGATCTCCAAGTATAATTTTAGAGTCTCTACCATTTAGTGGATTAATAGCATATGTATTTTCTAAAGTTGATGGATCTACATCTTCTACGATATCACCTTTTACAATTTCGTTTTCTATACAAAAATCATATAATGCCTTTGCAACAATAAATCCATCAGATGTTTTCACATAAGTTTCTTCACCATTTAGTGCAATACCAGTATTTGCAGGAAGTGTCCATGGAGTTGTTGTCCAGATTATTACAGACTCATTTTGTTGTTTTAATTTAAAAGCAACATAAATTGATGGAGATACTTTATCTTGATACTCAACTTCAGCTTCTGCTAGAGCTGTTTGTGCAGCCCATGACCAATATACAGGCTTTGATCTTTGAATTAAAAGACCTTGTTTAGCAATAACAATTAGTTCTCTATATATATTTGCTTCAAATTTAAAATCCATTGTTAAATATGGTTTTTCCCAATCAGCAATAATTCCAAGATCTTTAAATTCAGATCTTTGAATATCTACAAATTTTGTAGCATGATCACGACATAGTTGTCTGAGCTTTGACTTGGGTAATTCTTTTTTCTTTTTTCCACCAATCTTTTCTTCAACTTTTTGTTCAATTGGAAGACCATGACAATCCCAACCTGGAGTAAATCTAGTAGATTTACCATCAAAATAATGAAACTTAACAATGATATCTTTAAGTACTTTGTTTAATGCATGACCAATATGAATATGACCATTTGCATAAGGAGGACCATCGTGTAATGTAAAGCTAGGAGCATCAGCTCTATTTGTTTTCATCTTGTCGTATATTTTTTGTTCATCCCAAAGCTTATATTGCTTTGGTTCATTTTGAGGTAGATTCCCTCTCATTGGGAAGCTTGTTTTTGGTAATAGTATTGTGTCTTTATAATCAACCATTGTTGTAATAATCCTATAATATAAAATAAGGTAGAGTGTATCTAAATATTAATTATAAAAAGTTGAGAGGTATAGTTAAGATGTATGATGAGATATTTAATAGTAAAGATATGAAAGATATGCAAGATATATTAAGACTACATAATAAGACTATAACTTGCGCTGAAAGTTGTACGGGTGGATTAATTGCTTCTTTAATTACAGAAGTGTCTGGATCATCAGATATATTTAGAGGTTCAATCGTGACATATTGTAATGACATCAAAGAGCAAGAGCTAAATGTTTCAAAAGATACTATGATAGAATATGGTGTAGTAAGTACTCAAGTTGTAGAACAAATGTGCATAGGGGTTACAAAAAAATTTAATTCAGACTATTCAGTATCGGTTAGTGGTATAGCAGGTCCAGGTGGAGGAAGTGAAAATAAACCAGTTGGTATGATTTGTTATGCTATATATGCAAAAAATAAAAAAATAATTTCTGATACAATTTACCTTGAAGGTCCCAGAAAATCGATACAATTAGAATCATCAAAAATAATACTAAAAGAAATTTATAAATTTATTCAAAAAACACTTGACAAATAAAATATTTTTTACTATAATTCCACTCACAAAACAAGATGACTTGTTAGCTCAGCCGGTAGAGCATCTCCCTTTTAAGGAGGTGGCCGTTGGTTCGAATCCAACACGAGTCACCATTTTGTTTTTGTATTTGGTCGCTTAGCTCAGTTGGTAGAGCGCTACCCTTACAAGGTAGATGTCATAGGTTCAAGTCCTATAGCGACCACCATTTTAACTAATATATTTTGGCCCCTTCATCTAATGGTTAGGATTCATGGTTTTCATCCATGCCATAGGAGTTCGAATCTCCTAGGGGTCACCATATTCTACGGTGCGGTTGTAGTTTAGTTGGTTAGAATGCCTGCCTGTCACGCAGGAGGTCGCGAGTTCGAGTCTCGTCAACCGCGCCACTTTTTTAAATATCAATCATAAATACTTTATAATTTAATTTCAATATCATTAAATGTTAC
>CAZWLA010000064.1:0-6612 GCA_964633845.1 uncultured Arcobacteraceae bacterium
TATCTTTATTGTAAGGTGGGTCTATATATATCATCTTCACTTTTTTATGATATGCATTTTGTAACAGTTTTAAAACTTCAAGGTTATCTCCCTCTATAAATACATTATCCCCATCAAGAATAGTGTCATCCGTATCTACTTTAAGAGTTGAGTTAGTTTTAGCTTTGATAGTTTTATAACAATCTTTCTTTCCAAACCAATTAAAACTATAATGTTCAGCTTTTGATTCTTCAATATTGTCATCTAAAATATCTTTCAGTTTATCATAATTAATTGTTTCATCTTCAAAAATTTCAGGGAAAATATTTCTTAATTCTTCAATTTTTTGCTGTTTAATATCTTTTGTTTCTAAATTTAACACTAACTTTACCTTAAAATATTTATCATTATAGATGTAGATTATATCAAATCTAATCTATTATACTCTAAATCTTTTTTTAATATCTTCATAATTAGCATTTACTACACCTTTATTTGTAATAAGTCCTGTAACTAATCTTGCAGGTGTTACATCAAATCCATAATTAATTGCTGGACTATCTTTTGGAGTGATTAAAATCTCTTTAACATCTCCATTTTCATCTACACCCTTTATATACTTTACTTCATCCTCACTTCTAAGCTCAATAGGTATCTCTTTTACACCATCAATAATATCAAAATCAAAAGTTGAAGCAGGTATTGCTACATAAAATGGAATATTGTTATCATATGCTGCCAATGATTTTAAATATGTTCCAATTTTATTGGCCACATCTCCACTTGCACTTACTCTATCTGCCCCAGTAATTACCATATCAACTTGATCACTTTGCATTAAGTGACCACCTGTATTATCTGCAATAATTGTATGACTAATACCACTTTTAGTTAATTCCCAAGCCGTTAAACTAGCTCCTTGATTTCGTGGACGTGTTTCATCAACCCACACATGCACATCAATTCCTCTTTTTTTAGCTTCATAAATTGGTGCTAGTGCAGTTCCCTCATCAATAACTGCAAGCCATCCTGCATTACAATGAGTTAAAATATTGATTGTATTATTTTCTTTTCTTGATAAAATATCTTCAATAATATCACAACCAAATTTAGCTATTTTTTGACTTTCTAATGCCTCATCATCATTTAGCTTTATTGCTAAATTCAAAGAATCTTCTATTAAACTTTGTGAACCTTTTAAATCATTCATCATCTTATCTACTGCCCACATAAGATTAACAGCAGTTGGTCTTGATTCCCGTATTAATTTAGCTTTTTGTTTTAGTTCATCATACGATTTAACTTCTAAACATGCAATATATATTCCAAATGCTGCCACACTTCCAATTACGCCAGCACCTCGTACTGTCATATCTTTAATAGCAGCAACTATATCATTAGTATTTTTTAATACTTTAGTCTCATATTCAAATGGTAATTTTGTTTGATCAATTACTTCTAAGAAATTATTATCATTTATCCATAAAGCTTTGTATTTACCTTGCATTTTTTATAATCTCCAGTACCTCGTTAGTTGAATTTATAGAGTCATATTTAATTACAAATTTTCTTGCAATTGCAAGTGCAAGTTTCTCTGCTTTGGATCGAAGCTCTTTATTGTCAATACCTCGTATATCTTGAACTCCTGCAACTCCAAATACTCTTCTTGCTATTTTGCATCCTGCAAAACCTACACTATCTCTTAATATTGATTGCATAAATTTACTTTTATAACTTTTTGAACTTTCAAGATCTAAAAAATTATCTTTTATTAAAGCAGAATTCTTTTGATTTTCAAAAAGAGCTAAAAATTTACTATCAAACATATCCAGTATCTCACCTATAGTTTTTAATAGCCATATCTTATAGCTTTCATCTTTGCTCACTATTGTATGATGAATATAATTATTAACTAAATTCGCAATCAATGCCCCTATATCAAACCCAAATGGTCCAACAAATGCAAATTCAGGATCTATTACATATGTTTCATCACGATTTAGCATAATTGATCCAGTATGCAGATCTCCATGAATTAAAGCATCATTTTGAGTCATAAATTTATACTTTAACTCTAAAACTTTTTGCTTAAACTCCATATCATTAAAAACTTTTTGAGCCAAAGGATTATCTTTTACATTTTCATTATCATTTGTTTCATTTTCCATAAATGCAAATGTAAATACAAAATCTTCTGTTAATTTACATAGTTCAGTATTACTATTAAATTGATCTATTAGTTTTCTTTTTTCATCACTTTGAAGATATAAAGATGAAGTAAAAAAAAGTGTATTAGCTAAATATGTAGATATATGTTCAGAAAATTTTGGAAAAGTTTTTGCGTCTATTAAATCATATCTCAAAATTTGATGGCAATTTAAGTATTGCATCACCAGTACACTCATATCTTCACTTGCATGGTAAATATCTGGGATAAAAGTAGGTGCTATTTTTTTAAACTCTCTTAATGCTCTTATCTCATAAGTCATCCGTTCACGACTTAAAGGAAATTCTTCCCCCACACATCTAAGATAAGGTACTGCTTGCTTTATAATTAAGGCTTTACTTGGGTCATCTATACAACTAACCAAATAAACAAAATTTAGATTTCCATCACCAATCTCTTTTGCTTCTAAATTAGCTGTAGGATAAAATTGAACAACCTCTGATATCTCCAAAAGATAATCAATAACACTATTTTTATCTAATACTTTATATTCCATAGCTGTCCTTTTTATAAACTATTTCTCTTCTAAAACCTTTATAGCTTTTTCCATAAGTTCTATATGATAGTTTTCCTGAAAATTGATAAAATTAAAGAATTGTGATAACTCTTCATCTTGAACTGCTTCAGATAATTTTCTACACTCCTCTTTTGCAGCTTCCTCTTCTGCTATACCATCTATTAAGAATTGTCGTATATCATCTCTTTGGTATAACTCTTCTATTACTATTCTAGGCACTGAAAGTATTCCCATCTTCGCTAACATATTTCCAAAACACTTAAGGTGATATTGCGATTCATCAATCAAATCTTGATATACATTATAAAGTATTAGATCCGTAGTATAGTTTTGCATATAACTATATATCATAATTAGCTCATATTCTTTATATGTTTCTTCAAATAAAAATATTGTAAAAGCATCTGTTGATACTTTACTAAGCTGCTTGTCTTCATAAACTCTTTCTTTATTAAATGCTGTAACTTCGGCATCATTTGATATACTTGATAAAAGAAGCTCAAGTCTTTGAATCATATAAAATTCATCAGATATAATTCTGGCAAATAAAACTGACTGATCATATTGTCTCATTGATATTTTTATTTCATTAATTAAATATTGAAAATATTCAAAATTACTATTTTGTTTACAATCTATTTCAAATCTATTGTAATTATATGTTGTATTTTTATCTTTACACTCATTTGATAACCATTTTAAATGTCTAAACTGTATTTGTGAAAATTCATATATTTCACTTTTTATTTTATCATCTTTAATTGCAAATGATGCAAACAGAACTTTTAACCATAGTTCATGTTTTACTTTATATATATTACTTAAGTCCATCATCATCTCCTTGTATATCACATGTTTCTTCTAGATCAATAGTAAAAAACTCTTCATCTTTTCCATTATTTTGATTTTCACGATTTATAAGTGATGCATCAAAAGCTCTTAATACTAATCTAGAACAAGCTTGCTGTTTTTTTGGAGCAGCTTCTAGTTTTTCATCCATAAGCTTAGCTGCCTTAATAGCATTATTTAAACTATCACCTTTTACCATCTCTGTAAAAAGCGATCCTGCCACAATAGTATCTTGACATGCATTTGCACCAAACTGTATAGTATTTATAATATCATCATAAATATTAATATATAACATCACAAATTCACCTGTCTTTTTATCAATACACATACCAACACCTTGGGCTTCTTCAAGCTTTCCATAGTTTCTAGGGTACATCATATGATCTAATATCTCAGCACTTACATCTTTAATTTGATTATCATCTAATCCACTATTATTATTTTTACTCATTAATTTACCTCTGCACTATGGTATTGCCACATGCCATTTACTTTTAAGAATTTACTTTTTTCTATAAATGACTGATCTTTATTTTCTATTGTTAGCTGAACTCTAAATGTTACAAAAGATTCTAAGTCACCATCTATGAACTCTATAATATTTAAACCTTCAAAGTTTGAATGGTAACAAAATTCTAATATATCTTTTGACCAATTATTTATATCAATTGTAAAATCTGGATTATTGACATGTGTAGTTTTTATTATATAGTCACTATTTGAAATAGTATATGCTACATATCTTGACTTCATTAGTTCTAATGAAGTTTTAGGAAGTTTACCTTTATGGAAAGGTTGACAACATTTTTTATATTTGTCACCACTTCCACAAGGGCAAGGACTATTTGGTCCTATTTTTGTTTTTTTATTATGCTTCTGCATTCTTTTTTTGTTTTGTTGCTCTTCTTCTCATAGAAGGATCTAATTCTCTTTTTCTAATTCTAATGTTTTCTGGCGTAATCTCTACTAATTCATCATCTTCAATCCACTCTAATGCAAGCTCTAATGACATCTCTCGTGCTGGAATAATTTTAATAGCATCATCAGCTCCAGATGATCTAACATTCGATTGCTGTTTTGCTTTTACCGGATTTACATCAAGATCGTTTTCTCTTGAATTTTCACCAATAATCATACCACCATAAACTTTATCTTGAGGAGATACAAACATTGTACCTCTATCTTGTAGGTTAAAGATAGAATATGCAACAGCTTCACCTTGTTCCATAGAAACTAGTGCACCATTTTTTCTAGATGTAACTGAACCAGAATATGGTCTAAACTCTAAGAAAGAGTGGTTCATAACACCCTCACCTTTTGTATCAGTTAAGAATTCATTTCTGTATCCAATTAATCCACGTGCTGGAATTTCAAACTCAACTCTAGTTTGACCATCACCCATTGGTACCATATTTGACATTACAGCTTTTCTTTTACCAAGAGTTTCAATAACGCCACCAGAGAACTCATCTGGAATATCACATACAAGATGCTCAAATGGCTCCATTTTTACACCATCAACTTCTTTAATAATAACTTCTGGTCTAGAGATAGAAAATTCGAAACCTTCTCTTCTCATATTTTCAGCAAGAATTGTAATTTGTAACTCACCTCTACCATTTACTTCAAATGCTGCGTCACCTTTTGGTACATAATTCATAGCAATATTTGTATTCATTTCAGCATCAAGTCTCTCTTGAATTTTATTAGAAGTTACAAACTTACCTTCAGTTCCAGCTAATGGAGAGTTATTTACTGCAAATGTTACAGATAAAGTTGGTTCTTCAATATGTAATGGATCAAGAGGCATTGGATTTGCTGGATCACAAAGTGAATCACCAACATCAATTGTCTCAAATCCAGCAATCGCAACAATATCTCCATGCCCTGCTTTATCAATATCCATTCTTTCTAAACCCTTAAATCCAATAAGTTTAGATACTCTACCTTTTACTTTTTCACCATCAGCTTTTACAAGAGTTACTGTTTCACCCATAGATATTGTACCATTAAAGATTCTAGCAATACCAATTTTACCAATAAAATTATCATGAGATAAGTTAAATACCTGTAACTGAAGACCATTGTCATCTGAACCTGTAGGAGCTGGAACTCTATCAACAATTAAATCTAACAATGGAATCATATTTTCACTTGGATCATCTAATGACATCTTTGCATAACCATTTTTAGCTGCTGCATATACAACTTCAAATTCTAATTGCTCTTCATTTGCTCCCATTTGATCAAATAGGTCAAATACCTCATCAACAACTCTATCAGGCTCACCAGCTGGTTTATCAATTTTATTGATTACAACGATTGGCTTAAGACCTAATTCAAGTGCTTTTTTAACAACAAACTTTGTTTGTGGCATTGCACCCTCTTGTGCATCCACTAGTAATAAAACAGAATCAACCATTTTTAAAACTCTTTCAACTTCACCACCAAAATCAGCATGGCCTGGAGTATCAATAATATTAATTCTAGTATCTTTATAATCAATAGCAGTATTTTTAGCTAAGATTGTAATTCCTCTTTCTTTTTCAATATCATTACTATCCATCATTCTTTCTTCAGTTTCATCTCTTTCATCAAATGTTCCTGATTGCTTTAATAATTCATCAACTAGTGTAGTTTTACCGTGGTCAACGTGTGCAATTACTGCGATATTTCTAATATCTCTCATATTTATTCCTTCTTGATAATTTTACTTACCTAATTATTCGCGGATTATATCCAAATAATAATAAATAATATATTTATATATCTTGTAGTATAATAAATTAAAATATATTATCAGGGGTAGACTTATGGAAATTACATTAATGCAGCATTCTTCTTTAGAGGTTTGTGCTCATGCAATTCGTACTTGTTGGCAAAGTTTTGACAAGAGTGATGATGGTGGAGAAAAAGATAAAGATCTTATAGATAGAGTTGGTAATAAATTTAAACATGCTTCTACGCTTGAGCACCTTACATATACTTTTTATATAGCTGGAGTTAGTCGTGCACTACTTCAAGAACTAGCTCGTCA
>CAZWLA010000065.1:0-6468 GCA_964633845.1 uncultured Arcobacteraceae bacterium
ATGAGGGAAATAAATTTTATGAAAAGTTGTCTTGACAAATCAGGCCATTATAAATTTATTAAATCCTTTACTGCAATAGAAGCAGCTCTATCCATCATTGACATTATCCATCCACCAAAAACAGTTCCCATTGGATTTAAATCTGTTGGATAGGCTTGAATTCTTAGTGCTAAAGTTCGTATCATCCTTGACTCCTTATAAGTAATAAGTATATTATATATGACTTATTGTGATAACAGCTTTAAATAATTATTTTAGTTAATTATATAATTTTTAACTATACCAATATTATAGTTATGTATATGTTGTTTAATTGCATCAGGTGATAGAGTATCTTTTTTTTGTAAATCTATCCATTGCTTTGGACTATAGTTTGATATCTTATCAAATATATTAAGAATCAATTCTTCATTTAGATTTTGTGGTAGTTTTCCTATACATATTCGACCTTGATTATCCGCATTAGCTATAATAATAAGGTCTATTAAAAGTTGTCTATCTTTTCTAAAGCTTTCAAAAAATGTAGCTATTTTTGAAGGCTTCATTGTAAATAAGATATATATTTTTATATGGTTTTGGATTAGGAATAACATTTTTTTTGTTAGTTTACTTGGTAGTTGCATATCCACTAATGGCTTTACTAGATTGATATATTCATGTCCTGAACTATCACCCACCATTCTATAGCAATGTGGCTTTGCTATATCATGATATAGTACAGTTAGTTTTTGTAGTGCTGATCCATTGGATACATTTTTAAGAACTTGCATAGTATGCTCAAATACAGTAGATTCTAGGTGATATGGTGAACCTTCTTTAAGTGTTGTTAAGTTATATATAGATGGAAATATATCTTCAAGAACACCTAGTTCAAATAGTGTTTCAAAAAATATATGACTATTTTTTAGTTCTAAAACTTTTGATATCTCTTTATATACTCTATCTGGCTGCAAATGTTTTAGCTCATCTTTCATACTGTATACCAATACTTTGGTATCTCTATATATTTTCCATTCATAACCATATGTTGCTCTAAATCGTGCAAGTCTAAGTACTCTTAGTGGGTCTTCCGTAAAAGCATTTGAAGTATGTCTTAATATTTTTTTCTTTATATCTTGTGTACCATTATATGGGTCTATTATGGTATTTGTATCCTCATCAAAGGCTATACTATTTATTGTGAGATCTCTTCTTATTAAATCTTCTTCTAGTGTAATACTATTTGTTTGGATACTAAATCCATTATATCCTGATGATTCCTTTTTCTCTATTCTTGCAAGTGCTAATTCGTCACCATCTTTTGTGATAAATACTGGAAAATCTTTTCCTACTTGTTGTAAATGTAGAAAGTCATCATTAGTGTATCCAACTGCTACATAGTCTTTATCATAATTGCTTTTGTTAAGAATCTTATCTCTTACTGCTCCACCTACTAAATATATTTTCTTTTCCATTAGTACAAAAAGTCCAATTTGCCTAAAACTATATCATTGTGCTGAACAAATCTATCACACTTTTTACCCTCAAGATTTAGACATATCTTTTGCCACTTTAAAGTATGACCACCGTTTTCCTTAGTAAAATCTCTAAATACAAACATCAAGGCATGAGCATATTCATGTGGTAATACATAATCTATCATATAATCACTACTCTCTTGAAACCTATTTTTATTCAAAATAATTTTAATACCATCTTTATCGTATGCGGCTAGACCAAATAGATTATCAGATATTTTATCTGATATAATGATTGGTATTTTTATCTTTTTATTATATTTTTGTACTATTAGTTTTCTTAGATGATATTCTTTTTGTTTTAGCTTGGTTTGTATCTCTAAAGGTAGATTGTCACCATCATATTTACTATTGTTATAATATATCATTGTAAGTAAAATAATTGAAACTATAACTATAGCTGTAAATATTCTAAATAAATTTTGCATAATACTTATAATTTTTGTAATAGTTGATTATGTGTGTTACTTGCCATATTAAAGTGGCAAATACAAAATACATAAACCATAGTGATATCATTCCAATAAATCCATCTTCATAATAAAAATCAACAACTTGAAATATTACTAAAAATATCATAGTAGACTGCAGTGGTACTTCATCTATATTTTGTATATATGGCATTATTTGAAAGTTTTTTAATTTATTTTTTAGGTACCATAATGGAAGTAGGGCTATAATATTTAATATAATAATTATATATTCATCTAATATGATTTGAACTATTTTATTACTTGGTAAAAATATGTAATATACAATAGATATAAGTAATAAACTAAATATAAGAGAATGTAGTGTTTTGATATTTATTGTCATTTGGTGATTATACCAAAATAAGCTAATTTTGGCTACAATATATGTTATACATAAGGAATATATTATAAATACTTTTACAAAATTAAACTTAAATTCAAATATTATTAAAGCTATAGAAGCTCAAGGATATGAACATCCGACAAAAATCCAGCGAAAAGTAATACCAATTGCAAATAAAGGTATAGATTTAATTGCTGCATCTAAATCTGGTACGGGAAAGACAGCTTCATTTGTATTGCCAATGCTAGAACGAATATCAAAAATGATAAAACCTAACAATAGAGTGCTTAGAGGTTTAATAGTTGTACCTACAAGAGAGCTTGTAGATCAAATATCAGTTGCACTTGATTCATATGGAAAATTTTTAAAAGTTAGGCATACGAAGATTCAAGGTGGTATAAGTAGAGGATCACAAGTAGGTAAATTATCTACTGGTATTGATATCATTGTGGCAACTCCAGGTAGACTAAAGGATATGATCAAAGAGGATATTATTGATGTATCTAGCGTTAATATGATTGCTCTAGATGAAGCTGATACAATGCTTGAACTTGGGTTTCTAGAAGAGATAGAATATATTTTTGCTCATTGTAGTGCTAAACGACAAATCATGATGTTTTCAGCTACTATCTCTCAAAATATTAAAAAACTAGGTAAAGAATTTTTACACGACCCTGTTTCAGTAGCAGTATCTGAGAGAAGAGATGTCGTAACTTTAATTAAACATCGAGCAATTAAAGTTGATAAAAAAAGAAAAGATGAGCTTTTAGCATATGTTATTAAAAATGAAGGTTTTGATCAAGTATTAGTATTTGTAAATATGAAAGAAACTGCTGATGATGTGACTAATTATTTACAAAAAAGAGGTATTAAAGCTGTTGGGCTTCATGGAGATATTGAATATAAACAAAGAACACAAAACATCAAGCACTTTAGAGCGAAAAAAGCTCAAGTGCTAGTAGCAACTGATGTAGCAGGACGAGGTATAGATATAAAAGAACTACCTCTTGTGATAAATTATAATCTACCCGAAGAGACAGATGAATTTACACATAGAGTAGGTCGTACAGGTAGAGCAAACAATGAGGGTGTTGTTATTACTATACTTACTACTACTGAATATAACAAATTTACAAAAGTTGAGCGAAATTTAAAATTAAGTATAAAAAGAGAAGTACTTGAGGAGTTTGAACTAAAAGATAGGCAGCCAAGACAAAAACAACAAAAGAAAAAATCACTTAGTGCTAAACTAGGACTTAAAGCTCCAAAGAAAAAAGATGAAAACTCTGGTAAGAAAAGATCTAAGAAAACTACTAAAAGAGATGCAAATAGAGTTTTTAGAAAAAGCTAGGTAAAATATAAATATGAAGATATTTGAAGAGTTAAATTCTAAAATCAATAGTTTAATAGAAGAAAACACTCACTTAAAGGGTGAAATTGTATCATTAAGATCAACTAATGATGCACTACTTAAAAGAAGTGAAGATATGCTTTTAAGTATAGATGAAACACTTTCATCTATCACTACTAAAACTATAGATTTAAAAGATGAAGAGATATTTGATGAGGGCACGTCCTTCGAAGACGATCTTGAACTTGATATAGATATATCTGATATTATGGATGAAATTGATGGAAGATAAAAAAATTACATTTTATATAAACAATGAAGCCTATACGGTAAATATAGGTCCAGATATAAATGACACTTTTAAAGATGAGCTTACTAAGTTTGTACCTACTCAAAGAAATATAAATACAAAAGAATTGTTAGCTGCATATATTAAACAATCTCATCAGCTTGTAAAATATAATCATGAATTAGAGCAGCTATTAAATAAATTAAATGAATCATAGTAGAAGATCATTTACACTACTTGAACTAATATTTACAATTTTAATATTAGCTATTATCTCATCAATTGCTGTATCAAAATATTATGATTATTTTAAGACTACAAATATTATTAAAATACGAGGTGATATTTTACTTATAAGATTACATATTCACGAATACAGAAGTGATATATTACTGAAAAATACTACTGCATCTTATCCTTCAAATCTGGATACTATTATAAATAGTTTAAATATTGATTATTTTATTAAAAAGTCTGATTCAATATATGATATAAAAATTGATATTGATAATACTGTTGAGTTTAAGTATGAATATTTAAGTGGTACGTTTGATTGCTTACATAAGACACAAGAGTACTGTGAGGATATTACTAGATGAATTTTTATGAAGTATCACTCCTTAAGTCTCCTTTAGGACTTTTGACTTATCAATCATCACATGATATTAATATTGGTACAAAAGTATCAGTACCACTTAGAGGTAGAAAAGTAAGTAGTGATGCTGTAGTTATAAGTCAAGTTGAGATGCCTAGTTTTAAATGTAGAGATATTAATGAAATATATAATTTCTATTATAATAATAATATGCTTGAAACTGCTAAGTTTATTAGTCAATACTATGTATGTAGTGTTGGTGAGGCATTAAGTTTATATCATCCATTTAGAAGTGACACTAGTCATGATAGTATAGCACCAAGCTATAATAATAATATAGAACTATCTGATACTCAACAAGACGCATATGATTTTACACTTGAACATAATAGTTCGCTACTGTTTGGTGATACAGGTAGTGGTAAAACTGAGATTTATATTCAGTCCATGGTAAAACATATTGATCAAGGCAATCAAGTAGTTCTTTTGATGCCAGAGATATCACTAACACCACAAATGCAAAAAAGGCTAGAGAAAGTTTTTGGAAAGACTATTGCACTTTGGCATAGCAAAATAACAAAGAAGAAAAAAGAGAGTATTTTAGAAGGTATATTGGATGGTAATATTAAGATAGTAGCAGGTGCTAGATCGGCACTATTTCTACCATTTAAGCAGCTAGGTCTTATTGTAGTTGATGAAGAGCATGATACTTCTTATAAAAGTGATAGCAAACCAAGATATAATGCAAAAGATTTAAGCCTATATCTTGGTAGTAAGTATAATATACAAGTTATACTTGGAAGTGCAACACCATCTATAGGCTCTTTTGTAAAGGTACCATATTTTAGACTCAAGCAAAAATATTTTAATTCAAAGAAAAATAATATAACTTTTGATAATTCGGCACTTCAGTTAAATAACAAAGTACTAGATAAAATATCTAATACATTAGATAATAAAAGACAAGTAATTATATTTTTACCTACAAGAGCAAATTTTAAATATCAAGTTTGTAGTGATTGTGGTAAAGCTGTAGAGTGTCCATATTGTAGTGTAAGTATGAGTTTATACAGAGATTCTAGGGCATTAAAATGTCATTATTGTAACTATACACAAAAGATACCAGATTCTTGTCCATCATGCACCACTGGTCTAATTAAAAATTCTAGGCTTGGTACTGCTGAAGTTGTAGAGCAACTTACACAGTTATTCCCTCATCATACAATAGGGCAGTTTGATAGAGATAAGGTGAGAACAGATAATCAGCTACGTACTTTACTTGATAAATTTAATAAAAATAAAATTGATATTTTAGTAGGTACTCAGATGTTATCAAAAGGTCACGATTACCATAATGTAAGCCTTGCAGTTATATTAGGTATTGATTCTGTGCTTAATATGGAAAGTTATAAAGCAAGAGAGAATGCTTTGTCTTTAGCTATACAAATATCAGGAAGAAGTGGTAGAAAAGCAGATGGTGAAGTGTTAATACAAACACAAAATCAAGAATTTTTTGAATATTATTTACAAGAAAGTGATTTTAAAGAATTTTTAGAAGAGGAGTTGAAATTTAGAGGCTCTTTATATCCACCAAAAATAAGACTTGCTAAAGTAATATTTGGTCATAAAAATGGTACTAAAGCACAGCAAGAGATGTTTAAATATAAAAATATTGCTACTAATTGCCAAGATATTCAACTAATTGGATCTGGTGAAAGTAAAATATATAAGATAGCAGATAAATATAGATTTGAGATATTACTTAGATCATCAAATATAAAAGAATTATTACAATTTTTACACTCAATAGATTGTGATTTTGCATCTATTGATATGGATACTTTAACTTAAGTATTATCTATTTTTAAAATGGAATACTTTTTTAAAAATATTATGTTTA
>CAZWLA010000066.1:0-6062 GCA_964633845.1 uncultured Arcobacteraceae bacterium
TTAACCACATTTTAAAGTTCATTTAAGTAACATAGCCTAAATTATAATATTAGGAAAACCTATGATGATGACTGGATCGCAAATGGTAACTGAAGCCATTGCTAAAGAAAATGTAAACGTAGTTTATGGTTACCCAGGTGGGGCAATTATGAATGTATATGATGAAATATATAAGCAAGATGACTTTCAACATATTTTAACTAAGCACGAGCAAGCAGCTGTTCATGCAGCAGATGCACATGCAAGAAGTACAGGAGAAGTTGGTGTTGCTATTGTGACATCTGGTCCTGGATTTACAAATGCAGTTACAGGATTAGCGACTGCATATACAGATTCAATTCCTATGGTAGTTATCTCAGGGCAGGTTCCTACTGCTGTTATTGGTACTGATGCATTTCAAGAGATTGATGCCGTAGGTATTTCAAGATCATGTACAAAGCATAACTTTTTAGTAAATGATGTAAAAGATTTAACAAGAGTTTTAAAGCTTGCATTTCATATAGCAAAGACTGGAAGACCAGGTCCTGTACATATTGATATTCCAAAAGATGTAACAGCAGATATGGCAAATTTTGATTATACTCAAGAGTTTGAGTTACCAACTTATAAGCCTACAACAAAAGGTAATTTAAGACAAATTAAGAATGCTTTAGACCATATCTCAAAATCAAAAAGACCATTACTTTATGTTGGTGGTGGGGCTGTTGCAGCAAATTGTTATGAAGATATTAGAGAGTTTGCACACCTTACAAATATACCTGTTGTTGAGACTTTAATGGCTAGAGGTGTAATGAGAAGTGATGATGAATTACTTTTTGGTATGCTTGGTATGCATGGTGAGTACGCAGCAAATATGGCAATGTCTGAAACTGATATGATTATTTGTCTTGGTGCTAGATTTGATGATAGAGTAACTGGAAGACTTGATGTATTTGCTAAGAAAGCACATGTAGTTCATATCGATATTGATCCAGCATCAATTGCAAAAATTGTAAAACCAAACTATCCAATTGTTGGTGATTTAGCTGTAGTTATGAAACAAATATTAGAACATGCCAGAGAATTTGATTTTAATGATTATTCTGATTGGGTAAATACACTTGATGCTTACCAAAAGCAAGAGCCATTAAGATTTATTGAAAATGAAGAAGGTGGACGATTAAAACCTCAATGGGTTATTCAAAGAACAGGAGAGTTATTAGGTGATGATGCTTTAATCTCTACAGATGTTGGTCAACACCAAATGTGGGCAGCACAATTTTATCCATTTAATTACCCTAGACAATTTATGACAAGTGGTGGTTTAGGTACTATGGGAGTTGGACTTCCATATGCTATGGGAGTAAAACGAGCTAATCCAGAAAAAGTATCTATTAACTTCACAGGTGATGGTTCTGTTATGATGAATATACAAGAGATTATCACTTGTACTCAATATAACTTACCACATATAAATATTATTTTAAATAATAATTATCTTGGTATGGTAAGACAATGGCAAACTAGATTTTATGAAGATAGATTATCTGAAACACTTCTTGAAACACAGGCAGACTTTAAAATGCTTTGTGAGTCTATGGGTGGTGTTGGATTTAGGGTTACTACAAAAGAAGAGTTTGATCAAGCATTAAAAGATGCTGTAGCAGCTAATAAAACTGCAATTATTGAAGTAATTATAGATAGAAGAGAAGAAGTAATTCCAATGGTTCCAAATGGACATGCTCTAAATGAGATGCTTTTATTAGAAGGAGATAAATAATGAATAACTTTAAAGACTTTTATAGCAGTGAAGAGAAAAGAGAAGTGTTATCTGTAATAGTTGTAAATAAAGAATCAGTTTTATCTAGAATTGTTGATCTATTTTCAGCTCGTGGATATAATATTGACTCATTAACAGTTGCTCCTGAGCCAAATAGTCAATATTCTAGAATTACAATTATAACAACTGGAAATGCTAGAACTATTGATCAAATTGTAAAACAATTAAATAAATTAATACCAGTATTAAAAGTAACAGAGCATAAAAATGTTATTGAAAAGGACACAGTTTTAATTAAAATACCACTTGGTGAAAACTTAGCTGATGTTGATGTACTAGCACGTGCTTACAATGGTGCAATACAAAATGTAACAGCAGATGCTATCGTAGTTTCTGCAACTGATGAACCAAAAAGAATTGCTAACTTTATTAAAGTTATTGAAAAATACAACCCAATTGAGATTGTTCGAAGTGGTGTTGTAGCAATGGAGAGATAATTTTTTGAGGAGAGAGTATAATGATTAGTTTAAAAAATATAGCACAAGAATTAAATATTGATTGTGACCATGATATAAATATTATCGGTTTAAACACATTAAAAGACTCTACTTCAAATCAAATCTCCTTTTTAGAAAATAAAAAATATTTAAAAGATTTAAAACAAACAAATGCAGCTGCAGTCCTATTAACATCTGACTTTAAAGATGAAGTACCAGAGGGTACAATTGCTTTAGTATGTGATGAACCATATCTTAATTTAGCATATGCATCAAAGCTATTTGCTCCTAAAATTATTGAAACTACTGGTCAAAATCCTAATATAGGTATAAATTCTAATATTATGGAAAATGTATATATTGGTTTTAATACAACAATAGGTGATAATTGTACGATTATGCCTGGATCATTTATTGGTGATAATGTAACAATAGGTGATAACTGTACAATATACCCAAATGTAAATATCTATAGAGATTGTATTATTGGTAATGATGTAATGATTCATGCAGGAACTGTAATAGGTTCAGATGGATTTGGATTTGCTACAACTAAAGATGGAAAGCATATTAAAATATATCAAAATGGTAATGTAACAATTGGTTCAGATATAGAGATTGGTTCAAATTGTACTATTGATAGAGCAGCATTTGCTAGTACTATTATTGAAGATCGTGTACGAATTGATAATCTTGTACATATAGCACACAATTGTAAAATAGGGTATGGTTCTATTCTTGTTACACAAACAGGATTAAGTGGTTCAACAATTTTAAATGAATATGTTGTGATGGCAGGTCAGACGGGAACAACAGGACACCTAGAAATTGCACCATTTACTACAATTTCGGCTCGTGGAGTAGTTAGTAAATCTATTACTGAACCTAAAAAACAGTGGGCTGGATTCCCTTTAGTTGAGCATAGAACATGGATGAAACTACAAGGTAAAATCCAAAGACTTTTAAAATAAAGGGTAAATTATACTTAGAATAATATCTTCAATAGTTATAGCATTTGTTTTTATATTTTTTGCATTTGCTACTTTTGTACCAGACAAAGAGACCGTAGGTACACTTGGAGTACTTGTATCAAAATATTCATTTGAATACTTAGGATACCTATCATATATAATTTTTATTGTTCTTTTATATCCTTTATATTTATACAGCTTCTCATATATTAATAATTTTATACAAAAAATATTAACATCAATCTTTTTATTTTTAACAGTATTAATTCTTCAATCTCTTGTAGTTTCAAATGATATGTCTGGAAGGATTGGGGATACAGTTATTTCTACAATATCACCATTTATAGGATTTGCTGGACTTTGGTTATTTGTAATAATTGGATTAAGTGTGTCATTCTTGGTACTTTTTCAAGACTTACAAAGAAGTTTTATTAATACAGTTAAGCAGTTTACAAATAATATTAAAAATTTATTTATATCAGTTGGTTCATCTATAAAAACACAAAACAAGAAAGTTACAAAAGCAATAGAATCAAAGCCTCAAAAAGCTGTACTAAAAGATGATGGAGATGTGGCAGAGATTGTGATTGAAGATATCAAAGATGATATTCAAGAAGAAGAGATTATTGATCTTCCTATTGAGCAATCAATTGAAGAGAATGCTGTAATAGTTAGTGAACTGGAAGAAAATAAAAAGCTTCTTGATGATATTGAAGTAGGACATAGTGATCAACCTATAGATTTTAAATTACCTAAAACATCATTTTTTCAAAAAGCACCAAAACAGTCAAAAAATAGGATAAATGAAGTAGCTATAGATCAAAAGATTCAAGATCTACTTGAAAAATTAGCACAGTTTAAAATTGATGGTGATGTTGTTCGTACATATTCAGGTCCTATTGTAACTACATTTGAATTTAAACCAGCAGCTAATGTAAAAGTATCTAAGATTTTAAATCTTCAAGATGATCTTGCAATGGCACTTAAGGCACAGACTATCAGAATTCAAGCCCCAATACCTGGTAAAGATGTTGTTGGAATAGAAGTGCCAAATGAAGATATACAAACTATCTATATGAGAGAGCTTTTAGAGAGTGAATTGTTTGAAAATTCGGCTTCTCCTCTTACAATGATCCTTGGTAAAGATATTGTTGGAAATCCATTTGTTACAGATCTTAAAAAACTTCCACATCTTTTAATTGCAGGTACTACAGGAAGTGGTAAATCTGTAGGTATAAATGCCATGATATTATCACTTTTATATAAAAATTCTCCAGATATGTTAAAGTTAATTATGATTGATCCAAAGATGTTAGAGTTTTCTATGTATAATGACATTCCACATCTTTTAACTCCTGTTATTACTAAACCAACAGCAGCTATTAATGCTTTAGCAAATATGGTAGCAGAGATGGAAAGACGTTATAAGTTAATGGCTAATACTAAAACAAAAAATATTGAAAATTATAATGATAAGGCAAAAAGAAATGGGGAAGATCCATTCCCATATATTGTTATTATTATAGATGAGTTAGCTGATCTTATGATGACAAGTGGTAAAGATGTAGAACTTTCTATTGCTAGACTTGCACAGATGGCAAGAGCAAGTGGTATACACTTAATTGTAGCGACACAAAGACCATCTGTTGATGTAGTGACAGGTCTTATTAAAGCAAACTTACCAAGTCGTGTAAGTTATAAAGTTGGACAAAAAATAGATTCTAAAATTATTTTAGATTCAATGGGTGCTGAATCATTACTTGGTCGTGGAGATCTTTTATTTACACCTCCTGGGTCTTCAAATCTTGTGCGTATTCATGCTCCATGGTCAGATGAAAATGAGATTGAAGAGGTTGTAGAATTTTTAAAATCTCAAAGGGATCCACAATATGATGAGTCTATATTAAAAGAAAAGACGGCCTTGGTTTCATCATCAAACAATAGTGAAGATGTAGGTGATCTTGATCCATTATTTGAAGAAGCAAAAGAGATTATATTGTCAGATGGTAAGACATCGATATCTTATCTTCAAAGAAAGCTGAGAATAGGTTATAATAGATCTGCAACTATCATAGAACAATTAGAAACAATGAGTATATTAAGTGCCCCAAATGCTAAGGGAAATAGAGAAATTTTATAATCTTTTAAGCAACTAAGGTGTACCATTTTTATAGTGGTAGTTAAGTTTATGTGATAGGCATATACTTAAAAATTTAGCCGCAAAGGATTTATTATGAATAGAGATATCGTAGGACGACACGTTAATTTAACAGATGAAATAAAAAATTATATCAATAGTACTATTGATGGATTTGATAAATATAATTTAGATGTTATCTCAGTACATTCAATAATTTCAGCAGAAGATAAACATGGAAAACCTCAAATTACATTTGAATTTGTAATGAATATTGCAAATCTTGATACTGTAGTTGTAAAACAAAAACACCAAGATTTACATGCAGCAGTAGATATTGCAGCAGATAGAATGTCAAAAATCTTAAGAAGACACAAAGATAAAGTACATGCACATGATGCTACTAAACTAAGTGAAGTTTTTGAATCAGAGATTCAAGATGCAATTGCACAAGAGTTAGAGAAGATGGAAGATGAGATTGTACCTATGAGATTAGATTCTTATAAGCCAATTGAGATTCAAGAAGCATTAGATAATTTAAAAGCTTCAAAAGAACACTTTACAGTATTCTATGACAAAGATGATAACTTTAGAGTTATGTATAAAATGGAAAATGGACAGTTCGGTCTATATTAGAAAGTTTTAATAATTTATAAAAAGGTAGGGCTTTTTAGTCTTACCTTTTTTTAATTATATAG
>CAZWLA010000067.1:0-5946 GCA_964633845.1 uncultured Arcobacteraceae bacterium
ATTTAATAACTTTTCTAAATCATTTGCCATAAGATAATGAAAGTTATCACTCTCTTTTATTAGTTTTTGCTTTGCTCTTGTAATTGCTACATAAAAAAGATTAAATTCGTCAACTAGCTCTGCATTTGCCATAAATTCTTTTTGTTCTTGATAATCTTTTAGTGTATCACACTCCAAATCAACTAATATATCCGCAAAATCTGTAAAATCATCAGCTATACTAACTTCATCCCACTCCAGACCTTTTGCTGTATGTGCTGTAGTTAGAAACAGTATCTCTTTAATTCTTTGTTCAAATCCATTATTAGATCTATTTCTCCATGCATTATAAAATTTTTGTGCAATATCTTTAAAGTCAAAAATCTTTTCTTTATATTCTTTAACAACTTTAATAGCAGTACGAAGTTCATAATCATCAACCTCTTTTGCATACTCTGTCATCTCTTCTTCATCCAAAAAATCTTTTAAAAATTTATTTCGTTTAATATCATCATTTTGATTATTTAGTGCATAATAAACTTCACATGTGAGATTAAAAATCTCATTTGGATCTCTTACAGTTACAAACGGTTCTTTATCTTCTATTCTTTTGGCAATCTTTGCAATTAATGTTGCATTTGTCCTAGATATAAATCCATGTGTAATTATTTCTTGATTTTCTTTTACAAGTGTATCAATTTTTACCGTTTCATTTTTAAAATTATCCAGCAGTATATTTGCATAAGATGCTATAGTATCATTAAATCTAAAACTACAAGATAGGTATAATTCTTTATCACATTGTATTTTATTTAGAGCATTTTTACTTCCTCTAAAAGAATATATCTGTTGATGTTGATCACCTACATATATTTTTGTATTTGCATTAAGAGTATTAAATATACCTAATGTTACATCATTTGTATCCTGAGCCTCATCTAGCATAACAATATCATAATTAAACATATCTATTTTATTTTCAATTAGTAGTAAGTAGTAATATTTTAAATAAAAACCATGCGTAGGTTTCATCTCACCTTTACACATACTATCAAACATAAACCGTGCAGTCTTATGCTCAAAATCATCTTTACTGATTTCTAATTTAGAATTATTACAAAATGCTTCAAATATTTTTAGTGTAGTAATAGCTTTTGCATATGATAGTTTAAATCGTTTTGATATATCAATTGCTCTATAATTTATTAACTGTGAAAGATCTATATTAGTATTATTTTTTATAGCTTTATATGCTAAGCCATGCGTTGTACTTATAGTTGTATTTCCAGGAAATAAACCTTGTGCTTCATTTTTAATTGCTGTATTAAATGCTAAGTATAAAATATTTTTATCTTGATATTCATTAGATATAAGTCTAAGTGTAGATGTTTTACCAGTACCAGCAAAAGCATTGATCTTAATAATTTGAGAAGTTTGTATAGAGGATAGTATCTCCTCTTGCTGTTGTGTCATTTTCATAGTGGAATTTTAACCAAATTTATTAAATTCCACTAAAAATATTGCAATATGCAATATTTATCCTAAAAGCTTTTTGATAGCTCCACTCATTCTCTTACCATCTGCACTAGATCCTACTTTTGCTTTAAGTGCCGGCATAACCTTACCCATATCTTTCATAGACTCTGCACCAGTTTCTTTAATCACCTCTGCTGTCATAGCCTCTAACTCTTCATCTGTAAGCTGCTTTGGAAGATATAATTTAAAAATCTCAATTTGCTCAGCCTCTGCGGCAACTAGATCATCTCTACTAGCTTCAGTATATTGTGCAATAGCTTCTTCTCTTTGCTTGATACCTTTTTGGATTAAAACAATAACATCCTCATCACTTAGATCTTTTCTATCATCAACTTCAATTTGCTTAATCATTGTATTAATCGATCTAATTGTATCTCTTCTTACAATCTCTTTTGCTCTCATAGCATCTTTCATATCTGCTTTTAATTGTTCTTTTAAACTCATTTTATACCCTTTTATTTTTGTAATTGTATTGTTTTACTTATTAAAACTCTCTACAAGTTCTTCAAGCTCTAAAAATTTTTCAACTTTTTGTTCATATAATTTATTTGCATCATCAAGCTCTTGTGATACTGCTAATAAACCTTTTTGCTCGTAGCATTGAGGATCCATTACACAAGCATCCAATTGCTCTATTTTTAATTCAAGATCTTCAATCTCTTTTGGTAACATATCATAATCTCTTTGGTCATTGTATGTCAATCTTTTTTGTTGTTTTTGCTTAGAGTCACTTTGAGCCTTTGCCTCTTTTTCCTCTTTAGCAATATTTACTTCTAGTGATCCTAACTCTTTAATCTCTTTTTCAATCTCAAGATATTCTGTATATGGCTGAAAACTCTCCATAAGCTCTCCACCACCAGTGAAAACAAGTAATTTTTTAGCTATTTTATCTACAAAATATCTATCATGAGATACAAATATAAGTGCACCTTGAAAATTTTGCAAATACTCTTCTAAAATATTAATAGTTGGAATATCAAGATCATTTGTAGGCTCATCAAGTATCATTACATCTATATTTTTAGTAAATAAAAGTGCTAATGCTACTCTATTTTTCTCACCACCACTTAGTACACCAACTTTTTTATCAAGATATTCTTTTGGAAATAAAAAGTTTTTAAGATAGCCAAATACATGCATATGTCGACCATCATTTAATAAAACTTGATCACCACCATTTGGACAAAATGTATGCATAATAGTCTTATCATCATCAAGCATCTCTCTATGCTGATCAAAATACCCTACTTTAAAATCACCTTTTTTAAATCTACCACTATCAATGGGAAGTCTCTCTAAAAAGATTTTCAGAAGTGTAGATTTACCACTACCATTTGGACCTACTATTGCTATTGTGTCTTTTTGCAAAATACGTGTAGTAAAATCTTTTATAAGTAATTTATCTCCAAGCCTCTTTGTTACATTATCTAATTCAAAAAGCATTTTCTTTTTATTTTGAGTTTCACCTTGATTAAAAGACTTTTGCTCTCTTTGCAGATCAACCGTCATTTTTTTAATTTTTCCAGGATTTGATTTTACTGCTTTTTTAAGTTCAAAATATTCAGCTTTTCTGCGCTCATTTCTTTTTCGTCTAGCTGTTACACCATGTTGCATCCAGTGTGCTTCAGCTCTTAGCTGTCGAACCATGTTTTCATGATCTTTTTGCATATTTAAAATCAATTGTTCTTTTTGCTCTAAATACTTTTTGTATCCACCATTAAATTTTCTTAAATGTCCATTGTCTATCTCAATTACACTTGTAGCAATATTATCAATAAAATATCTATCATGTGAAATAAATAAAAGTGTGAATTTTTCTTTTAAAAGCATCTGCTCTAAAAATTCCACCATATAAACATCAAGGTGGTTTGTAGGCTCATCAAGTAGTAATATGTCTGGTTTTTTAAGAATCAAACCTGCTAATGAAACTCTTCTTTGTTCACCACCACTTAAAAGATCAATATCTTTAAATTCATAATCTTTTAGGTGAAACTCTTGCAGAACTCTTTCTATCTTATTATCTAAATCCCAAGCATTATGATGATCCAAAAAAGTACCTAAGTCTGATTGCTCTTGAAGTAGATCTTCATTCTCAAAATCTGTAGCAATTTGTATTGAAAGCTCATCATATCTAACTTTTGCAGATTTTAAATCTATAAGTTGTTCTTCAATAGCATCTCTTACAATTGTTCCAGATTTGAATTTTGGATGTTGATCTAGCATCTCTATTTTAAGTGATTTATCAATAGCTATCTCACCACTATCTGGTTCAACTGCTCCTGTAATCACTTTCATAAGAGTAGATTTTCCTTGACCATTTTGACCAATGATAGCTACTCTTTGTTGTTCTTGAAGTGTAAAGTTTACATCTTTTAATATGACTTTAATATCATACTGTTTATTTATATTCTGTAGGTCTATTAATGCCATAAAAAGTATTATCTAGTCTATTACTATCTCTTTATCAATATTTAATCCAAATCCATGAATTCCAACAAATGAATGTGCTGTAGCTACAGAAGTTAATAAATTAATATTTGTGATATTTAATTTATTTAAAATTTGTGCACCAATACCAAAATCTTTAGTAATATTATCAGCTTCTAGGTTTTGGTCTAAGAAGATTAAAACTCCATTATTTTCTTGAAGGTAGTGAATGCTTTCCATCATATTAGATAGTTTACTATCATCTAAAAACAATTCAATATCAGGAGTAACTGTATGAAATTTTACATTTGATGTTTGTGCAACTTCACCAAATTCAATAATCGTATGTCTATTTTCTCTGTGATCTTTAAATACTCTTTTAATAGCTGCTGTACCAAAAAATTCAACTTCATCTTCACTAACTTGCTCTACTAAAGACTCATGCGCTAATCTATATTCAACTAAGTCAGATATATATACTTGTACCATATTGTGTTTATCAGCAAAAATATCAAGATCATCTCTTCTAGCCATTGTTCCATCTTCTTTCATGATTTCACAAATTACTGCCTCTTCTTTAATACCAGCTAACTTACATAAATCCACGGAACCTTCAGTATGTCCTGTTCTTACAAGTACTCCACCATCTTTAGCAATTAAAGGAAAAATATGACCTGGTTTGACAAGTTCTACTTCTTTACTCACAGGATTTGCAAGTATTTTAATAGTATCATCTCTTTCACCAGCACTAATTCCTGTACTAGCTTTTGCACAATCAACTGATACTGTAAATGCCGTTTCATATGAAGATGTATTAGATACTACCATAGGATTTAATTCTAATCTATTTGCAGTATCCTTTGTAACTGCTACACAAATTAAACCTTTTGCATGAGTAGCCATAAAGTTTACTTTTTGCGCATCACTAAATGTAGCGGCATAAACTAAATCACCCTCATTTTCTCTATCTTCATCATCAAGCATAATTACCATATTACCCTTTTTGATCTCCTCTATTGCATCTTTTACTCTTTGAATTGCCGACATATTCACTCTTTATATTAAATTTTAAAAATTATACCCTTTTACTCTTGACATTTCATTAAAATTCCATTATAATTCCGTCCACAAACACATTGGGGTATCGCCAAGCGGTAAGGCAGAAGCTTTTGGTGCTTCCATTCGGGGGTTCGAATCCCTCTACCCCATCCATTGTGTACAATATCTTATCGCGGGATAGAGCAGCATGGTAGCTCGACGGGCTCATAACCCGTAGGTCGGTGGTTCAAATCCATCTCCCGCAACCAATCAATTAATCTACTTTAAAGTATTATGAAAATCATTTATTTTTTGAAATAGTTTGTTTATATTCTCTATAAAAATCTTTTAAATTTTGTATTTCAGTTTCTAATTTAACTTGATTCCAATATTGTTTAAAAGAATAAACTATTAAATGTCGCCAATTCAAAAAATAACCGCAATTTTTCACCAAAATTATGCTGCTAATTTTCTCCTAACTGCTTTCATAAAGACTTCGTAAGGTGTTTTATAACCAAGTGATTTTCTAGGTCTATGATTTATAAGATTTTGGATTGTAACAATTTCAGCCTTAGAGATATTATCAAACTCACTTTTCTTTGGGATATATTGTCGTATTAAACCATTTGTATGCTCGTTTAAGCCTCGTTGCCAAGATGAATATGGATCACAGAAATAAACACTTGTATCTAGTTGTGATGCAATTAGTTTATGATAAGCAAATTCTTTGCCATTATCAGCTGTAATTGTAAGTGTTAGAGCTTTTACTGGTTGTAATAAATCAACCGTTGCTTGTGTAACTGCATCTGCATGCTTACTTGCAACTTTTTTAATGAGAGTAAACTTTGACTTTCTATCTACAATAGTAACTAATGCACCCTTGTGGTCTTTACCTATAACTGTATCTATTTCCCAATCACCGATTCTGCATTTATTATCAACTATTTTAGGTCTTTTATCAATAGA
>CAZWLA010000068.1:0-5879 GCA_964633845.1 uncultured Arcobacteraceae bacterium
TATTTTAGCTAAATTGTGGTTTTAGACTGGTTATGCAGGAGTTTTTAGAGATGCCAATATGTCAATAAAATGTCATTCTAATAATTTTATTATATTTAGATACAATCAAATAAAAGATAGGATCTTATATTGAAAAAAGATGAAATTTTAATTACTATTTCAAATATTGGATCTTCAAAATCATATAATCTAAGTAAATTTATCCAAAAGTCAATTACTTATAGTGTAATAATTTTAATCATAGTATTTGTTTCAAGCTTTTATTTTATCTCTTTTTTAAACACTCAAATAACTAAATTAGAAGTCAAAAGTTTAAAATTACAAAAACTAAATAATTCTCATACAATTACAATCAAAAGTAAAGAATCAAAAATAGAAGAGTTAGGTGGAACACTTGAACATATTGAAGAACTTATAGGTATCAAAGAACATGATAATAAAGACTTAATACATAGAGCAACATTAGCTAAACTTAATACGACTGAAAGAACACATATATTAAAAATGATACCAAATGGTAGACCAATTAAAAATATTAAAATAGTTTCAAAATTTGGATGGAGAACACATCCAATTTCAAAAAAAAGAAATTTTCATAAGGGAATTGATCTTAGAGCAAAACTAAAAACACAAATATATTCAACAGCTGATGGTGTTGTAAGGTATGTACAAGATAAAAACAAAGGTCCATATGGTAAAATGATCATTATATCTCATAATTATGGATTTGAAACAGTTTTTGCACATCTAAGATCAACCAATCTAAAAATTGGTGATGTTATCACAAAAGGTCAATCTATAGGTCATACTGGTAATAGTGGACGAAGTACTGGTCCTCATCTACACTATGAAATTAGATATGCTAGTAAAGTATTGCAACCAAAAGACTTTATAAATTGGAATCTAAAAAACTATGAATCTATATTTAGTAAACAAAGGAGAGTTCCATGGGAATCTTTAATAAAAATAATAAAAAGCCAAAACAATCAAATAGCTCTACAGTAATAGCTGAAGGTGTAGTTATTAAAGGTGGATTAGATTCAAATAATTCAGTATTTATTAATGGAAAATTTGAAGGTGCAATTTGTGTAACTGAAACATTAACTATCGGGAAAGATGGTGAGGTTACTGGTGAAATTATTTGTAAAGACCTAATAGTAAATGGTATAGTTGATGGTATAGTAAATGCTGAAAATATACATATACTAGATATAGGTAAGATATTTGGTAAAATACAATACAATAATTTGGAAATAGAAAAAAATGGAATTTTTGAAGGTGAAGGGAAAAAAAAGAATTCTGATTTTAAAAGTAAATATATAGAAATGAAATTACATAATAATAATATAATTTCAGAAGCATAACATTATCTATGAGAATATTATTTTTAATTTTACTAAATGTAATTTTACTAAATGGATCGTATATTGAATATAAAACGTGGGGCAAGGGTGAATCATTATTAACATTTTTTAAAAAACACCATATCTCAAAAGATGTATATTTTAATTTATCAAAAACAGATAAAGAACTTTGCTCAGAAATTATTGCTGGATCAACATTTCAAGTATTAAAAGACGACAAAAATTTACTACAGGTTTTAATTCCAATAAGTGAAGAGATGCAAATACATATTCAAAAAGAAAATGTGGGGTATTCTCTAGATATTATACCTATTGAATTTAGTCAAATCAACCAAGTTGTAGCTATTAAAATTAATTCATCTCCTTATAAAGATATTTTAGAACAGACTAATAATAAACTTTTAGCGAGAGAGCTTATTAGAGCATTCAAAAAAAGTGTTCCTTTTAAAAAGATGAGAAAAGGTAACCATGTAGTGATAAACTATACACAAAGAGTTAGATTTGGAAAATGGTTTGGTGCTCCAAGAATTATCTCTGCTATGATAGAGGTTCGTAAACGAAAATACTATATATTTAAAAATAAAAAAGATGGTAGATACTACGATAAAAAAGCACGAAGTATGACCAGCTTTTTTTTAAAAGTTCCATTAAGATACAAAAGGATTTCAAGTCCATTTACACATAAAAGATATCACCCTATTTTAAAAAAATATAGAGCACACTTAGGAATAGATTATGCAGCACCAACTGGTAGAAAGATACATGCAGCAGCTAGTGGTAAAATAATTCATCGAGGTAGAAAAGGTGGATATGGTAAGACAATTATAATTAAGCATAAAAATGGATATAAAACACTATATGCACATCAATATAAGTTTGCAAAAGGTCTTAAAGTAGGAAGTTGGGTTAAGCAAGGTAAGCTAATTGGTTATGTTGGAAGTACTGGTAGAAGTACTGGTCCTCATTTACATTTTGGACTATATAAGAATGGAAGAGCTGTAAATCCTAATAAGATAATTAAAGTTACCAAAAATAAATTAAAAGGTAAAACTAAAAATACATTTATGTCATTTGTAAAAAAACAAAAAAAGATTTTAGCCTTTGAATTGAAAAATGGTACAAAGCCTTTAAAACTAGAAAATTTTAATAGTATATCCACCTTAGAAGGATAGTGATGAAAAATATTAAACAGCAACACCCATGGGATATTGCAGACAATCTACGTAAATTAAAAGATGAAAATCAAGATTTATTTTTTGAAGTCCTTTTACAAATTCCAGATAATTTACTTGGGGAAGTATTACTAGAGTTACCTGAAAATATTAGAGATATTGCATATGAATATTTAAGTATTGAAAAACTTACAGATGCAGTTGAAGCAGTTGAAACCGATGATGCAACAGATATTATTCAGGATATTGAAGATATTGATAAAAATAAATCTATTACAATTTTATCTAACCTTGAAAAAGATGATCAAGATGATATTGCATGGCTAAAGAGATACTCAGATGAAGAAGCTGGTGCTTTTATGCAAACAGAACTATTTTCTGCTAATATAAATGAAAATATTAATAATTCTATCAATAGATTACGAAAACTAAAGCACGATGGTGAACTTGAAAATATTCATCAAGTTTTTATAATAGATGATGATAAAACACTAATAGCTTCTATTTTATTAGAAGACCTAATTGTACTAGATTTTAATAAAAAATTTTGTGATATTCTAGATGAAGATAATGATAATAAATATAAACCATATACTGTAAAAGCTGATATTCATATTGATGAAGTTATTAAGCAATTTGAACAATATGACTTATCTGTTGTTGCAGTTACAGGCTATAAAGATAGATTAATAGGTAGAATTACATCTGATGATATTATTGATGAAATTGAACAAAATGCAACGGAGCAAATGTATGAATTAGTTGGTATTGATGAAAATGCTCAATATGATGATAATATATTAACAACATCAAAATATAGAGGTGTTTGGCTTTTTATAAATCTATTTACAGCAATACTAGCATCTCTTACTATTGGATTATTTGATGATATATTAAAAGAGTATATTGCTTTAGCAATTTTAATGCCTATTGTAGCATCTATGGGTGGTAATGCTGGAACTCAAACTCTAGCAGTAATGGTAAGGCAACTTGCTTTAGGTACAATTGAACTTAAAAATAGTAAGAATGCTATTAAAAAAGAGGTAACAGTTGCATTAATAAATGGTTTAATATTTGCTGTAATTATGGGAACTATTGCATCTATATGGTTTAATACGAATATGATAGGATTTATTATAGCACTCTCAATGGTTATAAACCTAATAGCAGCAGGATTATTCGGTGCTATGATCCCTCTAATTCTTAAAAAATATAATATTGATCCTGCTGTAGGAAGTACAGTTGTACTTACAACTGTAACAGATGTAGTTGGATTCTTTAGTTTTTTAGGCTTAGCATCAATTATGCTATAAGAGCTATTTAATTATAGCTCCATCTATGCCGTTTAATACTACCCATTCTATATCACTTTTAAATTCTATTTTGGCTAATATTTTAGTGTCATACATATAATTGTCTGCAATATCTTGAATAGTTTTAGCCATAGTTTTATCTACTAATGCATACGTAGCATTTAGTATATTTGCATATACCACTTGAGTAATACTTTCAATTATCACTGCATATCTAAGATTATTTTGATCACAATACTTCATAAGCTCTAAATCATATTTAAATAACACTATAGAGTCTGATGGTGTTTTATTTATATCATCAAATGAATTAATTTTTATTAAATGGTCTGATGGTATATTTTGATCACCTAACAGTATCATTTTAAACACTCACGACTACAATAATATTTGCCATTACTTAATATTGCTTCATTTTTAGATACAAAAACATTACATGTAGGACATTGTTCCATAGTATCAGATATTTGATCTTGTGAATCTTTTTTTATATTATTAGCTCTTGTTTTTCTAAAAAATAATATATAAACCATAAAAATCAATACTGCAAAAACTGCTATTTTAACTATCATTTAATCCCTTTATATATAAATAGTTTCTATTATCATTAACAGAAACTATTTTATAGTTATCTTGACTTAATTGTAATACTTCATTTTTACAAAGACTACCTTTATAAAATAAGTATTTACTATTTTCATCAACAATATTTTTTGTAAGTTCAATTAAAAAGTTAGTATCAGTCACTGCCCTAGAAGTTACTAGTTCTACATTAATATCTTTGCAGTTCTCTACCCTATCTTGTATTACACTGACATTTTCTAAACCCAGTGAATTTTTTACAAAGTTCAAAAAGGCAACTCTTTTAATCCTAGGCTCAATTAAATAACATTTAATATCTGGCCTAGCAATAGCAAGTAACATACCAGGATAGCCGGCTCCTGTACCAATATCTGCAAAACTATCAAAGTGATCTAAAAATGCAAGAGGATATATAGAGTCTATTATATTATCTTCAATCTCTTGATTACTTAACTGTGTTGTAAAACTATGAACTGATCCCCATTTTTGTAGTAATGCAATAAATTTATCACATCTATTATAAAAATTTACATCTAGATCTAATTTAAGGTTGACTAATTTATCTTTTAACATTTAAAATTCTTTATTTATCTTTAAAGCTGATACTACCTAAAAATAAATGAATATATTATAAATATATAAAAACAATTCAATTAATATCAAAAATCAAATTAAAGAACATGACTGTAAAAATAATAGTAACAAACAACAATAAACTGCGAAAACATATGAATAAAATATAAAATAAACACCTGTTTAAAGATAACATAACTATTGGTAGAATTTAATGAAGAGAGAAGACATATAACAAAGGATAAAAAATTATGTTTAAAAATATCAAAATAGGCACAAAGATTAGTCTGGGATTTGCAGTAATTACAATCCTACTAGTAGTCTTAGTATCAACAACAATTGTCCAAGTAAATAAATCAAGTGATATTACAAAAAGAGTAATAGACTTAAGAGTACCAACTACAATGTCAAGCATAGAGATGATTAATGGAATGAACCATTCATTAGCAGCATTAAGAGGTTGGATTATCTTAGGTAAGGATAAATTTAAAGATAAAACAATATTATATATAGAAGATGATTTAGATATTGCAAATAACTTCAATCAAATATTTGAAATACTATTTAAACAATCAACATTAGCATATAATGGAATTGAAGCATTAGAGTATTATAAAACAAGTAAATTCGATACAATTCTTACAGATATATCTATGCCAAAAATGAATGGTATAGAACTAGCTCGGAAAATAAAAGAATTAAATCCATCACAAAAGATGATAGCTATGTCTGGAGATAAAGACAAAGATATCGATGGTCATGAAATATTCGATTATTGGTATTTAAAACCAGCTAACCCAGAAGAAATTATTAAATTAATAGAGACCGTTCTAAATTCTGTGTCAAGTCACCAAATGTAACAAACTAATATTTGC
>CAZWLA010000069.1:0-4928 GCA_964633845.1 uncultured Arcobacteraceae bacterium
GTATCGTCCTTTGTATTATTATTATTCCTTTTTCTTATGTCGCACTATTTGGACATAATCTTCCATTTTGGTTCTGGATAATTGCTATTTTAATAATAGGTTATACATTTTATTCGGTAGTGTGTAGAATAAGATCGACAAGGACGACTATTAAGGATTGATGGATTATGTCTTGTAATTGACATTCTCAAATATTAGTGTATAATCAAATGGTGCAAAAATAATTGGTCGATCAGTCAAAAGGAAATCTATATAAATTCCTGAATAATCACTAATAATAATACTGTATTCTTTAAGAATTTCATTAATTTCCATTTTAGATTCTAAAAAATCAATATACTTACACTCTATAGAGTTTTTAAATTTATTATCAACTTTATTTGCTGGATGCATTTTTATATCAAGGTATATATTGTTATCTTCTAAAAAACTCGGTATTAATTTATAGTTAAACTCATAATCATCAAATAAATTAATCTCATCATCTATTTGATCTCGTAAGGTAGGAGCATATAAAATTTTAAACTTTTTCTTTTCAATTGTTTCTCTTTTTATAAATACATCATTTCTAGGGTATCCTGTAACAAGGATTTTTTCAGTATTGAAGGCAGTTTTCATATTCTGAGAATCTACTTCTGAGGAAGAAATAACTAAAGAATATTTCTCTTTTAAAAAAGGAAATATTAAATACTTTATATTTTCTTTATAAATATTATTTTTGATACGTAAATCATCCACACCAATCTTTTTTTATTGGTATTCCATGCCACAGTTGTATTACTTTTCTACAATTAGCATTAATAAATGCAAAAAGGTCTGACAGTGTTGAATGAGATACAAAAAAAACCTCTGCTCTTAAAGAAAAATAAATTGCTTTCAAAGAATATTTATATAGAATTTCTTGATTATTACATATACTTTTGTCTTTTGTTATCCAAATAACTTGTATTTCGCTTGAATTATTTTTTATATATTCAAACAAAAACCTAGGATTATCAAAATATTTTACTCCAAACCAAGCTCCAAAAACCCATAGTTTTTTTTTCTTAGGAATTAAATACATTAAATAATACAAAGGCAAACTAAATATATATATAAGTAATTTTGAAATCATATAACATGCACCAAACTGTTGCCTGCTCTTTGATTATTATTAAGTGATAGTTTCAAATTATTTAACTCTTTAGCTCCCAATCCATAGCATTTAAATTCTACTGATACATTTAACTCTTTTAAAATAGCTCTTAATTTATTTGAACTTAATTCACCAAAAATCTCATAAAAAGCTTTATCAATAAAATCATATTTTCCAATTATCTTATCAATTAACATTGGTAATGTAAAACTACAAGCTATGCCATGGGGAATACCTTTATTGGCTGTAATATAGTAACTCATTGCATGTGCTAGTGCCGTTTGTGTATTTGAAAAAGCCAACCCTGCATACATACATGCTTTCATTATATTTTCTCTATATTCCATATTATTCAAATCATTTGAAAGATTTACTAAATTTTCCATTATAAGTTTTGCAGACTTTACAGCATAACCTATAGTAATTTCATTTGCATTTTTATTCCAAATTGATTCTAGTGCATGAGAAAGGGTATCTAGACCTGTTTGAATAGTAATCTCTTTTGGAACAGATAAAGTTAAAGTTGGATCATAAAGAGCAATTTCACTAAAAAGTTCAGCTAAATGAAGTGAATATTTTTTTTTCTCATCCATATTCCAGATGGTTGCCCATGGTGTTATCTCACTTCCAGTACCTGCTGTTGTAGGAACCGAAATAATAGGAATAGTTTTATAATTTTCCTTTGGTAATTTGCCTTTGATAATATCTGTTACAAAACTAGCTTTTTTTGAATCATTGTAAACTGAAAAGTACTTTGAAGCATCTAATACACTTCCACCACCAATAGCTAAAATAAGTTCAAATTCATTTTTATGTATAACTTCATATGCTTCTTCTAGGTCTTTAAATTCTGGGTGTGATTTAACATTTGTAAATACATTTTCAACTGAATGACAGAGAAGTTTAATTTTATCTACAAGTCCTCTTTGAAGAAATCCATTTGAAGTAATTAATAAGGTTTTTCTCCCCTTAATATAATTAGCTATATTATTTATTTCATCATTACCAAATACGATTTTAGTAGGCATACTGTCCGTGAAACTCTTATTCATTAAAATTGACTCATTTTTACAACTTCATAGGGAGGTCTAGGTGTTTCTTCATCTACATCACATTTAACATATACAAACTTTAGACCCTTTTTAGTATTTAACTTATCTATTGTATCTATAAAATCATTAATTGTGATAAGTGTATTTTTTATAATATCTAATCCTGAAGCATTCGCTATGGAGATATAATCAAGATGATTTTGATATGTATTTTGCCCACCTGTAGATTTATTTGATTCATTATCAAATAAAATATATGTTAAATCTATCTCATCTTTATATCTACCTGCAGTTGTAAGTCCACCCATATGCATTACAAATTCAGCATCACCACCACATACAATTACCTTTTTACCAGCCTTTGCAGCACCAAGTCCAAGACTTAATGCTCCACCCATATTTCCAGCCATATAAAAATTACTTGTACTTTTCATAAAGCTATACATCTCTCTAGCAGTATTTCCAGTTGTCCCTATAAACAATGTATCAGTATCTTTATATTTTTCATCTAGTTTAATTAAAAACTCACTTCTTGGAATGTAGTCAGATAAGTCTAGCTTATGCTCGTCATCTAGATCAACTTTAGCAAAAGTTTCTTTTTTTATTATTCCAATTGTATGTGTAGTATCACATAAATCTATTTGTTCTATAACCTTATCAATATCATTTTGATCTAATATAGTATGCTCATAACCATAAGCCTCAATTAATGTTGGTAATTCAGTTGCTAAGTGTTGATGTTGTATCTCACTATCACCTTCCTTATAAGTTCTCCAACTTGACAATATAGGAAATGTTACTCCATAAGGCTTAAGCAAACTTGTAATACAACTTCCCATATTAGTTACACCACTAGACTGAACAATGACTATAGGTTTTTTACCAGCCATTTTAAGTCCCGCTGCATTCGAACATGCTACAGCTTCACTAGCAGCAGGCATATATTCTATATTAGGGTTATTAATAGCCTCATTAATTACATATTTTGCAAAACTGCAGGGTACCACACAAAGATGTGTATAATTATTTTTAATAAGTTCATCTATGAATTTTTTCGTATTAAGTGCCATTACCTAGTTCCTGGAATAAGATCAAGAATTTCTTTAATAGAAAGTAGCTCTTTTTCAGCTTCTAAACTTCTATCATTTTCTAAAATTGACTTAGCAACATTCTTCATACCTGGGTATGCAGCCCTTAGCATATGATTTGCATAGATAATTACATTTATACCAGCTACTCCAAGTTCCTTTGCCGTGATTTGGTTATAACTCGTAGGAACTACAATAATTGGTATATGCTCATTATAGCCTCTTAAAATCCTACAAAACTCTAATACTTCATCTGGAGATTTTTGTCTAGAGTGTATCATAATACCATCAGTACCAGCTTCAATATATGCTTTTGCACGTTTAACTGCATCTTCCATACCTTGTTCTAATATTAAACTTTCTATTCTTGAGATAATCATAAAATCATCAGTTATTTGAGCTTTCTTACCCGTTTTAATTTTCTCACAAAAGTTCTCAATTGAATCTTGTGTCTGTGCAACTTCATTTCCAAATAATGAATTCTTTTTTAAACCTGTCTTGTCTTCAATGATAACTGCACTAATACCAGTTCTTTCTAGTGTTCTTACCGTGAACGCAAAGTGCTCCGCTATTCCACCTGTATCTGCATCATATATCATAGGTTTAGTAGTAACTTCAAATATTTCATTTATAGTATTTATTCTTGTACTTACATCTACAGCTTCAATATCTGGTTTACCTTTTGACGTAGAATCTGTAAGAGAACTACTCCACATACCATCATATTCTACACCATTATCACCTTTGATAGTTTCAACAATTAACCCACTTAATGCATTATGTGACTCCATAATTCTCACCACATCTTTAGAATCAATTAGTCTTCTTAGTCTACTTCTTCTTATATCAGGAGTTGTACCCAGTTCTTTAAGAGATTTATTTAATGCAGTAGAAGAAATTCCATCAGTATAAGATGGTTCTATAAGTTCCCCTTCCCACTGAGACAAAGTATCAAGCACTTGCTGTCTCGTCTTACTTTGAACACCTTCTTTCCAATCATCACCATGTACAACTATATCAGGTTTAATAAGTTCTAAATTAGGTCTGTAGTCCAGTGTTTCTTGCGGTATAACTTCTTTTACGCCCTTAATGTTTTCTATTACATTTTTTCTTTGCGCATAAGTCATATATGGTAGCCTTTTATATGAAGCAATAGCTTTATCAGTAAGAAGACCAACTGTAACATCTCCATATTCTGCCGCAATCTTTAATATGTTCATATGTCCAGGATGAACTAAATCTGCACTCATTCCTACGTATACTTTTCTATTCATTATTTCTCCTTTTTATATTAAATTCAATTTTTTTGTATAAAATAATCTGGTAAAAAACACTGTAGCCTCAGTAACTAATACCATTAATGCAACGCTATATATCGTAATCATATCTAACATTGACAAAATACCTAAGCCCACCAAGTGAACCATAGAACTTTTAATAACAGTTATATTAGCATATTTTGGATAACCGAAAGCAGCTAAAAAAGGATATCCTAATAATATAGCTGGTACATGAAGTATTGATGATGTCACTAGTATTAAAAATATGGTATTTATTTCAATATTTACCAAATCAAACAAAAGATATACTATATCATTTGAAAAAATATATATAAATGTTACACCTAACATATGAACTATAAATATAGTAAAA
>CAZWLA010000070.1:0-4799 GCA_964633845.1 uncultured Arcobacteraceae bacterium
AATTGTTTGATACCTTAAATCTATAATTTCACTAGCAACATCAATATTTCCTATCTTGATTGACATTTTACTTCCTTGTTAAATTCTTTATTTAATATTTTTTGTTTTAAATTAAAATTTTCATCTTTTAGAGTTTTATTTTCTACTTTTAGTTCTTTTATAATTTCATATTGAATATGTTGCTTACCAGACACCTCATAAACCTTTCCATATATATCCCATGTAACGGACACGAGAAATCCATATAAAACAGATACGGCTATAGTAAATACCCATATTGTTTTTTTATCAAATTTGGACTCTATTGTACTATCAACTTGATCTTTGATAAAACCTCTAGCATCAGATGAAGTTAAATCTAAATTATTTGCATTCATCAACTAATCCCTCAATCTCTTATAAACTAGCTTAACTAAACTTTTTGGTATTACTCTAGCTATAAACCTAATAGATACATTTCTTATAAATTCAAAATAATTTATAAAGCCTAATTTTAAAAACTCTTTTTGAATATTATATTCATTTAATGCGTAATTAAAGCCACTTCGCCTTTCTAGTTGCCCATAACCTGCTCTCATATTAACTAATGGTTCTTGTATATTATAAAACTTTGCATTACCAAGTATCATTCTAGCCCATAAATGATAATCTTGTGCAAATTTGTATTTTCCATAACTTCCTACTTTTAATACTATAGACTTTTTATACATGACTGCAGGATGATTTATAGGACATCTACTTTTAGCAAACTTTATAATATCTTGATGTAGTTCAGGTAGTTTTCGATACGAAACTATTGTCTTTTCATCATCATCAAACTCACTAATCCAGGAACTACAAATATCTATTTCATTATTTTCAAATACTTTTAATTGTTTTTCAAATCTATCATTTAAACATATATCATCTGTATCCATTCTTGCAATAAGTTCATAACTACATTCTTGAAGTCCAATATTTAAAGCATCACCTAAACCTACATTTTGGTTAAGTGGAATAGTTTTAAATATATCTCCTAATTTTTCTTTCCATTGTTCAATAGAACTATATAGTTCATCTGTAAGTTCTCCATCTTGTACTAAAACTATTTCACCTGGCTTGATAGTTTGTTTGTCCCAGATAGAGTGCATAGCTTTATGTAAATATTCTGATTTTTCTTTGTAATAGATTGACATTAATACTGAAAATTTCTTCATATTAACTCCATCATATAAAGCCCTCTACTTCCTTCATGCACACTATCAAAAAATACTTTTTTTCCATCAAAACTAAACCTTGGATGAAGATCACATCTAGTCTCACCATAAAAGTCAAAGCTTTCTAAAAACTCACCTAGTTTTTCTAGTTTTTTTGTCTTATAGTTATACATGTAAAGTGATTTCAACCTAGCTTTATCTGGATATGTATCAAAGATTATATTACTTCCATATACATGTGGATGACCGTCTCCAAACTTATCTATCTCCCCTTGACCCATAAGCTCTTTTTTACCATCCATATCTATCATATAGTATTTATCACCCATATCCTTATCTCTAAGGTATGCAAATATATGTAACTTATCATACCAAAAGCAGTGACTTACCATATCGTCATCTGCTACTATTTTTATATCTGTTCCATCTACATTACTTACATATAAAGTATCGTATCTTCTGCCATCACTTAAAAACCATCTATGCATAAACATTATCTTAGTTCCATCTGGTGATATCATCACATGATTAAACTTATGTTTTGCATCTTTCATAGTCTCTTTATAGTTTAGTTTGATAATATCTTCAAGAGTGATGATAAGTTTCGAATTATTAGCTTGTAAATCTATATAATATAATCCATCATTTGTATTATCTTCCCAATCTATTTTAGTCCCAAGATTACTATAGCTATAATCAGCTCTTGCTATATCTAGTCTTTCAAAGTTAAGAGTTATAGCGAACTTATCTTCAAAGCAGTCATATATAGGAACGTCGATAACTTTTGTCTCTTTTGTTTTTGCATCGTAGATTTTAGATATATATTGTCTTCTACTAGTATCAAAATCATTGTAAATAAATTTATACTCATCTATCCACATGAGCTTTGTGCCTTGCTGCCAATTGTAAGTATAACTTTGTCCCGCTATTTCATAACTATCATTTACCACATCATACACTACCATATCTACAGGCGCTTTTACATTTGGCATTTTTTTAGTATCTATATTCGTACTTTGAAATATAATGTATTTATTTGTCTTATTTATAGGCGATTTATCATAGTAGCCGAAGTATGATTCTTTGTTTTCTAGTCCTATTCTTTTGATACTATAATCACTTTTAAAACTATAGTTTTTTTTGTATTTTAGATAATTCAATCTTTGATAAATCTTTTTCACTCCAGATTTAATTCCTGGAAACTTTGTAAGAATAAAAGCTATTTTTCTTTCAAATCCACTATATTGAGCCATTTAGCTTCTCCTCATACACTCTTTGATATTTCTCGGACATAGCTTTAGCACTGAAATTTTCTTGAACTAACTTTAAGGATATAGTTTGTTGCAGCTTAAAATCTTTACTTACAATTTTTAATAATTCACATAAACTAGTAACATCTTTAATATTAAAAAAGTTGCCATTCTCTCCCTCATAAAGTTCTAAATGAGATGGTATATCAGACAATATACAAGGTAATCCGCATGCCATAGCCTCTAGCACTGTATTTGGTAATCCTTCTGCTAATGAAGCAGATACAAAGCAATCACTAGCTTGTAAATACTCTACTACATTTGAAATATTACCTAAAATCTTTATATTTTCATTTGCTATATCTTCAATAGATTTTTTTTCCATCCCATCTCCAGCTATAAGGAGCAGTGAATTTTCATCATTATATTTTTTAAACCCTTCAATGACCGTAGTCATATCTTTTCTAGCTATTAAACTACCTACAGATATAAATACTTTTCTATCATTATCTAAACCTAACTTTTCTCTTAAATCTTTTTTTTGCTTATCATCAAGAGGATAATATTTCTTAGTATCTACACCATTTTGAATATATCTTAAATCCAAACCATTTTGTTTAAACTCATCTGTTATAGTCTTAGCACATGCTATATTACTATTTGGCTTTTTACTTATAAATTTTAAATGATTTCTTGCCATCAAATTACCCTTTAATTTGCCAAACTTCATAGGATAATCATAATATGGATAATTTCTAAGTGTCGCTACTCTTGGTATATCAATTCTACTCATTAATCCATCAGCTCTTATACCTTGAGAATGTACTAAACTAATATTATTATCTTTTATAAACTTTTTCAAATGACCTTTTGCAAAAAAAAGTCCCTTAACCCTTGAAAGCCCAAGTGTTTCAACTCTTACACCTAAAACATCTGTAAAAAAGCTTTTCATACTATCTTCTTTCGGTTCGGGTGATAGTGTCAAAATTGTAGGTTGATATTTTGTTTTATCAAGATACTTTATGATGTATGATAATTGATTTGTCGGCCCACTTCTTTTAAGTGTACTAACTATGTATAATATTTTTTTCATTTATCTATTCCTTAAAAAATTGATAGTTCATATGGATATCTTCCATCTTTTACAAAAAGATTTAAATATAGCATCAAAAAAGCATATAGAACTATTAAAGATGTAATTAATATTTTTTGTCTAAAAATATATATAAAATATGGGATTAATATTACTTCCACAATTGCAAAAAATGTACTTATTCTAGCAGCTAAAACACCCAAATCCCAAAATGCTATACGAATAACTACCGCCATGAGATAAAATAAAACAAAAGTATGAAAATAAGGTACTACTTTTTCAAGCCTATTCCAAAATAAAAGTATCACAAATAAAACCATTGAGTTCTTAATGTTTGTAATATCAAATATAGATACCGCACCTATATATCTTGTATTTGCAGTATAGCTATATAACTTCATTGCCAAAAAACCTCCACCAGGTACCAAATGAATTATGATTTGAGATATTCCTATAGCACCGAACAATAACGCTAATGCATAAGCCAATAAAACCCTTTTTCGAGTAACCCTTATAAAACTCATCAAATAAGCAAAAATTAAAGTGATAGAAGCAATATGAAATAAAGACATAACAAAAATAGTAGCATATACTTTTAAATGTTCTCTATTATGAATCTGTGCCACTAAAAACAACCCGATTGCTGCTGCAACACCTGCTCTAATTTGATTCATATCCCTATATAAATATGTGTGTACAAAAAAAAGCAATAAAGTTAAAAAAACATATTTTGAATATCTGTGATAATTATATGATGCTATTCCTACTGAAATAAATGCTACAGTGACAAATAAAACAATATACTCATCAGTAAATACCCTTAAAAAACTATTGAGAAACACATATCCAGGTTCCATATAAAGCTGTTTAATATCATAAATATAGCTACCAAAAAGCCATTCAAAAAGATTTGGTGCTTCATACATAAACATATCATAATAACTAGAATCATCAGCCCCTACACCATGTTTTCTAAGTCCTGCAAATAATATAAGATATAAAGCAGCAAATAGAAAAAATAGTATCTTATATCTTTTTAATTCTTTTGTAAATTGTGTAAAAGGAAGTAATGCTAACATAAAAAAAGTTACGATATATGGTGTCATATTATCAATCTCCCATTTATCAATCCAAGCATCCCACCAAATTCATTTAGCAATTCTCTATTATCCTTATCCACATAAAAAGTTTTAATATACCCTATATCTTTTTGAAGTATTTTCAGTCCTAGCTCACCTTCTCTTTCTATTTTCTTATTTA
>CAZWLA010000071.1:0-4767 GCA_964633845.1 uncultured Arcobacteraceae bacterium
TAAATTTAAAATTAAAACACCACTTGGAAATTATAATCCTGACTTTGCTGTTATTAAACTTGATGATAGTGAAGGTAGTTTTATCGTTGAAACTAAAGGTAGTGATAAAGATAGAGATTTAAGGGGTAGTGAAGCATGGAAGATAGCTTATGCTAAAAAGCATTTTAAAGCTTTAAATATTCAGTATAAAGATAAAGTTACTAATTGTAAAGATTTATAATAAAGAGGGATACATATGAAAAGTTTATGGAACGATAATGATGCAAAAGAGTTTAAAACTGATTTAGATTTGAGAGTTTATACTTCTCGTCTTTTAGGACAAGATTCATCTTTAGTTTTGCATGGAGGAGGGAATACATCTGTAAAATCAACTGCTACAAACTTATTTGGTGAAACGGAAGATATACTTTATGTAAAAGGTAGTGGTTGGGACTTAGCAACTATTGAGTCTGCTGGTTTTGCTCCTGTGAAAATGGATATGTTATTAAAAATGGCAGAACTAAAAGAGCTTAGTGATCCTGATATGGTTAAATACCAAAGGATGGCAATGATAGATCCTTCAGCCCCAAATCCATCTGTTGAAGCTATTTTACATGCAATAATACCATTTAAATTTGTAGACCATACTCATACAGATGCAGTAGTTACTATTACAAATACTACAAATGGTAAGTCTAGAATTGAAGAGATATATGGTTCTAAAGTTCTAATTATCCCTTATATTATGCCTGGATTTGTACTTGCAAAACTAATTTACGATATGACAAGAGATGTAAACTGGGATGAGTTAGACGGAATGGTACTTATGAATCATGGTCTTTTTACATTTAATGATGATACCAAAAAATCATATGAAAAAACTATTGAATTAGTAAATAAGGCTGAACAATATTTAGAAAGTAATGGTGCTATACTTGAATATAAAGAGGAAGTAACTCATATATCTACTTTAGAACTAGCTAGAATCAGAAAAGAGGTATCTTCACTAAAAGGTAAGGCAACTATCTCAATTTTAAATGATTCAAAAGAGGCAATTGGTTTTAGTAAAGAGGATGTTAATAGTATTTCTCAAAGAGGACCATTAACTCCTGATCATGTAATTAGAACGAAGAGGTTACCAGCTATACTTGGTGATGATTTTAAAAATGATTTGTTAAGTTATACTCTAAACTATGAGCAATACTTTAAAGATAATAGAAGTGATGAGACACTATTAAATCCAGCACCTAATTTTGCAATTTTAAAAGATAATGGTACTTTATCATTTGGTGCAAATGCAAAAGAGGCAAATATCATCAAAGATATAAATGATCATACCTTTGAAGCTATATTAAAAGCTCAAAAGTTAGGTGGATATCAAGCTTTAAATGCTAGTGATATTTTTGAAGTTGAGTATTGGTCTTTAGAGCAAGCAAAATTGAAAAAAAGTGCTAGTAAACCAGAGTTTAATGGTAAAGTAGCCATAGTAACAGGTGCAGCTAGCGGAATAGGAAAAGCTATTGCCCAAATGCTAAATAGTAAAGGTGCAGCGATAATAGCGCTAGATATTAATAAAGATATTGAAACAATTTTTAATATACAAAGTGCAAAAGGGATACAGTGTGATTTGACATTGGATTGCGACATTCAAAATGCAATTGATATGGCTATTAAAAGTTTTGGTGGTATTGATATAGTTGTAAGTAATGCTGGTATATTTACCCCAAGTCAAAGCTTAGATGAACTAGATGATAAAAATTGGCAAAAAAGTATAGATATAAATTTAACTTCTCATCAAAAGCTAATTAAATATACAGCACCATTTTTAAAGCTTGGAATTGATCCTGCCATAGTTATGGTAGCATCTAAAAACTTTCCAGCACCTGGAAAAGGAGCTGCAGCGTATAGTGTAGCAAAAGCAGGACAAACACAGTTAGCAAGGATTGCTGCACTAGAGCTTGGTGAATTTGCAGTTCGGGTAAATACTTTACATCCACATGCAGTATTTGATACAGCAATATGGACAGAAGAGGTTTTAGAAAATAGAGCAAAGGCATATGGTATGAGTGTTGATGAGTATAAGACAAATAATATTTTAAAAACAGAAATAAAATCTACAGATGTTGCAGAGCTTGTATGTGCAATGGCTTCAAAACCATTTGCCAAAACTACAGGATCACAAGTAGCTATAGATGGTGGAAGTGATAGAATAATATAAATGAAAATATTGTTAGCACCAGCAGAGATTAAATTAACTGGAGGAAATGGGAAATTATTGTGTAAAGATAATTTTAGTTTTCCTAAAATATATGATAATCGCCTAGAAGTAATTAATCAATATGAGGACTTTTTAGAAAAAAGTTCAATGGATCAGTTGTCATCATGGTTTGGTCTTAAAAAATTGGAGGATGTAAAAAAGTACTCTATAACTATAAAAGATAAACCAACTATGAAAGCTATTCAAAGATACACAGGAGTTGCCTTTGAAGCACTAAACTATAATAATCTAGATAAAAATACGCAAAATTATATAGATAAAAATGTAGTTATTTTTTCTAATCTTTTTGGTGCTTGTAAGGCAAGTGATTTGATACCTGATTATAAATATAAACAAGGGGCAAAGCTTCCAGATATAGATACTGAGAAATATTATAAAAAGCATTTAAAAGAGACACTAGATCATTTTGTAGGTGATGAGGTGATAGATATTAGAGCTGGATATTATGATAAGTTTTATAAGCCAGTTGCCAAGACAATCACATATAAATTTTTAAAAAATGGAAAAGTTGTAAGTCACTGGGCTAAACATTATAGAGGAGAGCTATTAAAGGTTATTGCTCAAAATAATATTCAAAACTTTAGTGAACTTATGGCTTTGGAGATACCAAAACTAAAGCTTGTAGAGATTCAAGAAAGAAAGAATATTAAAACTTTAATTATGGAAATATTGGATTAGGCTTTATTTACTGAGTTACTACTATAGTCATGTAATTCTTTGAAAATAAATGCTTCCATAATATCTTCAATATATCTTTGCATTGGTGCAACAAGTACAGCCATACCAAGCTCTTCAAATGGCCAAACATGTTCAGTATGATCTTTGATAATTACAACATCCATCCAATCATCAATCTCTTCTCGTGTGTTATAAAAAGTTGTATTATGAACTCTTCCTTCATCAAACTCTAATAAAGCCCAACACTCTGCCTCATTTATTGAAACTAATTGTGCTTCCTCTTCGTCATTGCTATTTACTGGTATTAAAATTAACATTAATCTTCCCCTTAAACTTTATTGGTGCATTATAGCAAAAATTTAGTATAGTTTCTGATATAATATCAAAAATAGAACAAAAGGTTAAAGATGTTTACAGGATTAATTAGAGAGATGGCTACTGTTGTAAATTATTCAAATAGTGTACTAACTCTAAAGGCTAATTATAAACCAAAAATTGGTGATAGTATAGCAATTAATGGAGCATGTTTAACTGCTATAACTATAGGGAATGGTACATTTAGTGTCGAGTTATCACCCGAATCTGCAAATACTTTAGCTATGGAAAATTATAAAGATAAAGTACATATGGAACCTGCTATGATGATGGGTGATAGATTTGAAGGACATATTGTACAAGGTCATGTAGATTGCATAGGAACTATAGTATCTATTAAAAATAATGGAAATTCAACAGATTTTTTTATCACAATGCCAGAAGACTTTATTAAATATGTAATTCCAAAAGGTTCTATTACTATTGATGGGATTAGTTTAACAGTTAATGATGTAGATAAAATAAAAAACCAATTTAGGCTAACAATAATACCACATACCATTAAAAATACGTTATTTTTAAATTATAAAACTGGTTCAAAAGTAAATGTAGAAACAGATATGTTTGCTAGATATGTATATAATATGTTTAAGAAAGATGAGAATGATCTTACTTGGTCAAAGGTTGATTCTCTGATGGCATCATGGTAGGTTTTTGATATACATAATAATATTTTTTAATTGATGAATCGCTATAGGGCTTTACGATTGCTTCCTTGTGATTTCTTTTTTCTATAATATCAACTACTCTTCCGACTTTTAAGCCCTCAAAAAAGATATTATCCAAGCCATTAGTGATAACTTCATCACCGATACTTATATTATGCCATGTGGGAATAAATCGAACCAAAATATTTTTACTATTTTCAATTCCATGTGTTATACCAGGTGCTCTTGTGGCTCCAATAAATACACCATAATTACAGTTTTTATTTTGATTTAAAAGGGCTAGTGCTTTATTATTTTTTGAAATCACTATTCCAGCTACAGTATCATTTGATATTAAGCCATTTATAGAAGATGAAGATTTCTCTAGATCTATCCATATTTGTGTGTAGTCGGAAATATTTTTAAGATGTAGAATTCTTGTAGTTTTAACTTCATTATTTGGTAATATATTTTCATTAAAGTTTTTAAGACTTTTTAATTCATTTTCTAATTGAATTATAGGGATAGCATTCATTTTAGAGATTAAAATTTGTTTTTGCAGTTTTTCTATTGTGTTGGCTTGAGAGAAGTATCGTATATATAGCTTTTCAAAATTGATTAATTTTTGAGTATAGTAAACTTGAATATCATAATTAATATCTAGGGCTTTATTTTTTATATCTTTTTGAATATCAAAAATATATGATATTGCAAAAAGAATTATAAAAAATAAAAGAGTGAATTTTTTACCCATTATTAGATATAAGCTTTAATAGCCTTTCATCATCTAATACATTAGCTGTTCCGTAT
>CAZWLA010000072.1:0-2091 GCA_964633845.1 uncultured Arcobacteraceae bacterium
TCCACCAAACTTTTGAAATGTTGCTAATTTCTGTAGTAATACCGTATGCCCCAAGTGAAGGTCAGGAGCTGTTGGATCAAATCCTGCTTTTACAAAATAGTTTTCACCTGTTTCAAAATATCTTTTGATTAATTTTACAATAGCTTCATCATCAATAATCTCTGCTGTTCCTCTATTAATCTCATTTAGTGCTTCTTGTACCTGTATATCTATACTCATATTTTGCCTTTTTTATTTATATGCATCACTTGCTGATAAAAATTCTATAACTTTTGTCTGTTGCTCAACAATTGATCTTACTTTATTCTTGTCTTCAATATTTGTTTCAAACTCTACTTCACAATATTGATTTTCACTATATTTATCTCTTCCATATTCTATAAATAATATATTTATTTCATGTCCAGAAAGATATGTTAACAGTCTGGCAAGCTCACCTCTTTTACTTTGTAAACTTACAACCATTCTATATGTAAACAATGCACCTTGGGCCCATTTACAATAAAACATTTTATGATCATTCATGATTTTATCATATGCTTTGTCACACATTTTATGGTGTATCACAGCACCATCACTAAGTTTAAGTGCAACAATATCATCACCATACTTAGGGTGACAACAATGGTCAAATGATACATCATTAATACTAAAATTAGAATATATTACTATGTTATCAAATACATACTCTTTAAATTTTAAATTTTTGATCTTAAATCTAGCAATAAGACCTTTTGTATTCATAATCTCTTTTTCTAGTTTTCTCTTGATATGTTTAACATAATCAAGAGTATATGGAATTTTATGAAAAGCAACTTTCGTATTAACAGTTCCAATAACTCCATTTTTATATCGTGAAAAAACAGTATTTATTATATTTTTACCACTTCTTTTATCAATTTTATTTAATTTATGTGCACATAATATTTTAATTGATTTTTTTGCTTTTGTGGTTTTAACCATATCTATCCAAGAACATCTTGCTATATCATTATCACTAGCATCAATAGATAATATATCACCATTTTTTAATTCTGTTAATAGCGGTTTTTTACTTTTATTTATATAAGACGATTTTGCTCTATTTCCTATATCACTATGTATAGCATAAGCAAAATCTAATGCAACTGCTCCCCTAGGAAGAGTAAATACATCCCCTTTTGGTGAATATACAACAACCTCTTCACTAAATAGATTTTGTTTTGCATCATCATAAAACTCTTCAATATTTTCATTTGTTTCACCAAGAGATTTCAGCCAATTTAAACATGGCTCTTGAGTATCATTTTTATCACTATTGCCTTTATATAACCAATGTGCTGCTACACCAAACTCAGCAATTTTATGCATATCAAATGTTCGTATTTGAATTTCATAAATTTTTGCATTATTAAATACTGTTGTATGTATTGTTTGGTATCCATTTTCTTTAGGTAAAGCTACATAATCCTTAAATCTAGATACAAGTGGCTTAGTATTTGTGTGTATGAATCCCAAAATACTATAACAGTCTATTGGATCTTTTACTAATACTCTTAGTGCTAAAATATCCAAGATCTCATCGATATTTACACCTTTTCTTTGCATCTTAAGGTATATTGAATAATGATGCTTGATTCTACTTTTAATCTGAATATCTTTATGACCATATCCATTCATATGCAATAGATCTTTTATTTCACCAATAAACTTATTAAATTGTATTTGAAGCTGTTGTTTATTATTTTGTAAATAATCATCAATCTCTTTATACTGTTTAGGGTAGAGATAGTAAAAAGATAGATCTTCAAGAATGTTTTTTAATGCAGATATACCTAACCTATGTGCAATAGGTGAATATACAACCATTGTTTCTTCTGAAATTCTTTTCTGTTTATCACTTGAAAGAGAATCAAGAGTAAGCATATTGTGCACCCTATCACAAAGCTTAACTACAAGAACCCTAATATCACTAATTGATGCAATTAGCATTTTTCTAAATGTGAGTGCTGAACTTAAAAGCTTTTCATCACTAACTGTATTTATATGTTCATTTTCTTTTATTTCACTAATTTTTGTTAAGCCGTCAACAATATGAACTACATCATCACC
>CAZWLA010000072.1:2191-4748 GCA_964633845.1 uncultured Arcobacteraceae bacterium
AATGGCTTTGCACCTTTACTTAATTCATCTGCTCTTTGACCTACAGCAATTGATAAAATATATCTATCATTATTTAATCTTTTTAATGCTTTTGATACTTTTTCTTCTATTCTCATCTATATTCCTTTAAATTTCTATTTTACTATTGAACATTTTGTGTAATCACCATTAATAATATTTAATAGATTACCTTTTTCATTCATATTTGCTACGACAATTGGTAAAGCATTATCTTTAGCCAATGCAATTGCAGTATCATCCATAACTTTAATATGATCTGTTAAAGCTTGATCATAAGACAATGTATCTAGCTTAACTGCATCATCATATTTTGCAGGATCTTTATCATATACTCCATCTACTTTTGTAGCTTTTATTAGCATTGATGCGTCAATTTCACTTGCTCTTAAAGTTGCGGCAGTATCCGTTGTAAAAAATGGGTTACCAGTACCAGCACTAAAAATTACAACTCTTCCTTTTTCAAGATGTCTTCTTGCACGTCTAACTACAAACGATTCTGCAATTTGTTCCATCTTAATAGCAGTTTGAAGTCTTGTATCAACACCAATATGCTCTAATGCTTCTTGCATAGCAATACCATTTACAACAGTTGCAAGCATACCCATATAGTCACCACTAGTTCTTTTAATGATACCATCAGCAGCAGCAGTAACACCTCTTACAATATTACCTCCACCAATTACAATACCAACTTCTATACCATTATCAACTAATTGTTTAATTTCCATTGCTATATAATTTAGTATAGCAGTATTGATTCCATAACCTTCATCTCCAGCTAATGCCTCACCAGAAAATTTTACTAAAACTCTTTTTGTATCATTGTTTGTCATAAACTATCCTTGCTATATTTTAGGGATGATATCTAAATATCCCTTAATCTTTGATTTAATATTTTTGAAAGCTTTATCCCATACAAATATATAAGCCATGAAACATAAAGCCAAATAAAGAAAAACATCAATACAGAAAATGATCCATAAATTGTGCTATACATTTGATTATAGATCGTATAATATATAAATATATATTTAAAGATTGTTAGTGTCATAAGAACCACAAAAGTAGATATTGCCATAGCACTAAATTGTATTTTTTGATTTATAGATATTTTAAATAACAATATAAACAGCAACCAATTAACTACTAAAGTTAAAAGAGATTGCATAAAACTATTATCAACAAATGCAATATTTAATGTAGCTATCAAAAAACTATATAATGCAAATAATACTGGTAATAATAATATAAATACTATATACATAAAAAACATTTTAAAAAATGGCTTTTGCTGAATATCATATATTTTGTTTACAATATGATCATAATCTCTAAAAAATAATATAAATGAAAGAAATAGATAAGTTAATCCAATTGACCTTAGTTCACTCGCATTAGATAAAAAACTTGAAACAGTTTGAAGTAAGTCTTCGGAGTGAGTTGGATTTATAAAATCAAGTGCAAATAATGTAAACTTATCAATATATATATCAAATATTTTTAAAGTTGAGATAAGTACAATAATAAGTGCAAGTATAGGGAAGAGTGCTAATATAGTAAAAAAACTAAGACTTCCAGCATAGTATAAAATATCATCATCAAGAAACTCTATTGTTTTTTTTAGATTTATCATCAATTTACTTTATAATTATAGCCCCATCTTAAAAGGGTTTAATATATTATTTGGGTCAAATGCTTTTTTAACTGTTTTAAATAATTCCATCTCAGCATTGTTAAATGCAATGTCCATGTATGGTGCTTTAGAAAGTCCAATACCATGCTCTCCACTTAATGTACCTTCAAGATCAACTACAAACTGAAATATCTCTTCAATAGCATGATGACCATCTTCTACTTGTTTTGGATCATTTTTATCTGGAACCATTACATTTACATGAATATTTCCATCTCCACTATGACCAAAACACGGAACTTTAAAGCCATATTTTTCACCAATTTTATATATACCAGATAAGGCTTCAGGTAACTTACTTCGTGGTACTGATATATCTTCATTTAGTTTTAATGTACCAAAAATTGTAACTGCAGGAGATGCATTTCGTCTTGCATACCATAGTTTATTTGCTTCTTCATCATCTTTAGCAATTATAAATTCTGTTCCACCATTTTCTTTGAAACTTTTTTCTAATATTTCTAGTTGAGTATTAACCTCATCTTCACTTGATCCATCAACATCACCAACTAACACTGCCCCCGCATTTTCTGGTAAATCTACATCTAATTTTTCCCTAAGTGCTTCTATAACTAACGCATCAAGAAACTCCATAGCAACTGGATTAGCACCACTTGAAAGTGATTTAAACACAGAATTCATAGCTTTTGTTACATCTGGGAAAATACCCATATATGTTTTCTTAAATTGTGGTTTTGGAATTAGTTTTAAAGTGATTTCTGTAATAACTGCAAGTGTACCTTCACTACCAATAAGAAGTCCAGCTATATTATAACCTGCTACATCCTTAATAGTTTTTTTACCTGCTTTTATAATGTCACCATTTGGTAATACAGCTTCAAT
>CAZWLA010000073.1:0-4715 GCA_964633845.1 uncultured Arcobacteraceae bacterium
AACTATCACCAACTAAAATCATATCAACATTTTGATCAAGTAGTTTTGCAAATAGAGCATCGTAAGCAGTCACCATTATAAGCTTATGGCTATTTTTTGCTTTTTGTAATGAAGTAATTGTTTGTTTAGACAAGATAAATCCTAATAGTTTTAAATTATTTTAACTTATTATATCAAAGGGTAGTTAAAACTTTAAAACTATATATAGATTTTAAGCACATCACTTAATATTTATAGGGTGATTCTACAATTGCTTGGTACCATCCAATAAGACCATAACCATTTGTAAAGCTTGTTTTGGTTCCATATGGTTTTGCTTGTCCTTTTTTTGTAAGTTTGATTTTTTTTGCAATCTCAATTGCTTTAAGTGGTTGACTTGATACCATGGAGAAGCAAGTGATACCAGCTTCACTCATATCTAATTTATCTACATTTTCGAAAATTCTTTGCGCAATCGATTTGCCAAGGATAATGCCCATTGATGCAGATACTTGTGCTGATGGACTAAGCTTGTGAAAGCCAATAATATCACCTATTGCATATACACTATCATTTGATATAGATGATAGTTTGTTAGGTGCACAAATTATTGCACCCCATTTGTCTTTTTTAACTTTGAAAAGATCAGTTGTGGTATTTGCTTTATGTCTAGGCATAATATTTGCTATTTCATAATTAAGGTTCTTGATTTTTCCACTATCATCATCAAAGTTATTGAAAAATTTAATCTGTAAAGATTTAGAATCAAAATCTACATCTTGAAGTTTAGCTGATGAAAATGATTCTTCAACAATTGAAAAATTCTCTTTTGATTTGAAGTTTTGCATATTAAAACCAGCTTGTTTAATTCTAGATTCCATCTCATGGCCATTCATACCATTAAACTTTATAGTGTTTTTATGATGAGTGATAAACATATCTATAAATTTTGCACCTTTAGCTTTTGGACTAGGGCTATTATCAATAATATGCACGTTACCAGATAAGTTATGTTTTTTTATAAATTCTGATACCATACAAGCTCTTTCATATGGTGCTGGCTTACATCTAACTTTCCCACCAAACGGAGGAACAATTATAAAATCATCATTACCTCCATTTTCTTTCCATTTTTGCATTTGTGAAAGTAAAATATCTTTCTCTATTCCTGAATCTGAAATCATACCGGATGGTGTTTCTAATTTTGCTCTTTGTATTTTATTGATATCCCAAGAAGGAAATGATTTTTGATAATCATTTGAAATACCAGTTGCAACTACTACATAATCATACGATATTATCCTATTTGATGTCTTAATAGTTTTATCTTTTATATTTGCATCTAATACTTCTGTAAATATGACATTTATATTATGATTTTTAATTGTACTTTCATAATTGTATTTGAAATTTATATTTTCATCGTCAATAACTTCTTTTACTTCTCCAAATAGTGTATTAGACATAGGACAAGCAAAATATTCCTTATTTCTTTCCAAAATAATTACTTCAATTTTATTTTGAGGATCATTGGCTTTAATAGATTGAGCAGTATTTATACCACCAATACCTCCACCTACAATTACTACTCTAGTTTTTGATATTTTGTGATTAATGTTTGCATTTAAAGTTGGTGCTAATGCATATAATCCAAGACCTATAGTTTGGATAAAGTTTCTTCGTTTCATTCAAATCCTTAATATAATATGAAATTATATTAATTATATCTTAGATTTATATTAAAATTTTATTTTACTTATACGGCTATTTTAATTCTCTTTTTAGACTTAATGACAAGCCTTTTATATTAAACCGTTACAAATCATTAGTTTGGTATTATTCTGTAATTAAAAATAAAAGGTTCATCACTATGGATAAAAAACTAGTAGGTTTTATAACTGCATCATTACCAGAAAATAATTTTACTGTAGATTTAGCATTAAGCATGAAAGATGCAGGTGTAGATACTCTTGAGCTTGGAATACCATTTTCAGATCCTGTTGCAGATGGACCTGTAATAGAAAAAGCTAGTTTAAAAGCACTTCAAAATGGATTTAAGTTAAAAGATCTATTTGAGGTTTCAAGTCAAATTGCACCACAAATGGATACACTTTGGATGGGATATATGAATCCATATTTTCACTATGGAATGGAAGAATTTTTAAAAAAAGGGAAAGAGTTTAATATTCAAGGTTCTATTATTCCTGATTTACCATATGAGGAAGCAAAAGATTATAAAGATATATTTGCTAAATATGATCAAGCTTTGATTGATTTTGTAGCACCTACAGATTCATATGAGAGAATTAAAACTATTACTCAAAGATCAAATAAATTTATTTATATGGTTGCATATGCAGGTATAACTGGAAGTGGTGCTAAAGAAGATTTAACTAAGATTATTGAAGATGTAAGATCTTGCACATCTACCCCTCTTTATATTGGATTTGGTGTAGATCAAAATACTGCTAAGCAAAAAGCACAAGGGGTAGATGGTGTTATTGTTGGAAGTGCTTTTGTAAAGCATTTAATTGATGATAGCTTATCAAATAATGAAAAAATAAAAAATATTTGCTCAATTGCAAAAGAGATAAAAGAAAAAATCAACGAATAGTATTTAGAATAGTTTTTTCTTTAGAATCTCTTCTTGTTTTTTATAATCAGGCATATACAAACTAACTAAGTTCCAAAATCTTTTGGAATGATTTTTTTCTTGAATGTGACAAAGTTCGTGAAGTACTACATATTTAATTGCATTAAGTGGAAATTGTAAAAGCATATAGTTTATAGATATGTTATTTATCCCACTGCAACTACCCCACCTTCTTTTTGCAAATCTATATCCAATTTGATTTGGAGTTAACTGTGTTTTATATGTCCATATATCAAAAATTGGATCGATAACTTTAAGTGCATTTAACTTATAAAACTTCTTTAGTCCATCATGAAAATTATCATATTCTTTATGTATCAAACTATTATGATAAATTATAAACTTTTCATTTTCTAATGTTACTTTTACATTTTTATACTTTTCATCATCTATAAAGTCTATTGGATATTTGTTTCCTAAAAATGGTAATGTAGAACCAACTATAAAATCAAATTTATTTTTGGATGGAACTTTGTGAAGTGATTTTAATATCCACTCTTTATGAATATCAATAATTTCTCTTAGTTGATGTGCTTTTATTTTTGGTGGAGTTTTAATAGTAATCTTACTTTTAGATTCAAGTACGAGTGATATCCTTTTTATTTTTTTACTGACATGGTGTGTTAGTTCAAATTTATTATCATCTAAAAAAATATTCATAGCAAAATATTATCTGAATTTAGATAAAATAAGTTAAATAAAATTAAGGCTAAATGCCCTAAAGGTAAAGTGAAAATGAATAAACTTTTTTTAATTGTATTATTATCAATCTACTCAATAGCTAGTATGGATCAAAAGATTACAACTATTACAAATGTATCATCAAGTGAGGCTATTATTGATATTGGAAATTTAAAATATGGTCAAAGTGGTATAGTTGTGCACAACTATGATGATGAAAGCTCTATAATAGTATCTAACGCTATTGTAATTAGTAGTAATAATAATGAATCTAAAGTTAGATTTACTAAGTTTAATGATTTAACTCAGGATGCTTTGCCTACTACTAACTTGAAGCCATCAAATGGTGATACATTTATTTTAAATTATCTGTATAAAAAAAGCTTATTAATAGCACCAAATGGATTTAGTTATGATAGCATTAAAGAGAAGTTTGCTGCACAATCTTTTTTTAATAGTGATGTATTTGCATCTTTTTTGAAATTAAAATATAAGCCTACACCGTTGCAGGTTGATTTTCAAGAGTTTTGTAAAAATAATAATCTTGGAACTATATATTTTGTGATTGATAAAAAAGTTTATATTGTAGATTCAAAAAGTTTTGTAATTTTAGAAGAGCATAATATTGTTAATGATGATGCAACACAAGAACAACCATTTTATACCAAAGTTGATGAGATTAAAAATGGTGCATTTGCATGGTTTGAAAATACTAATATAGGTAACTACAACAATTATTATTCGAATCTAATAAATGTTGGCTTGTCAGTTGGCTATCGTGAGGAATTAAATGTTGAAGAAGCAGAAGAAAGTATATTTGAAAAATATTTAGAAAAGATTGGATTTTAAATGTTAGATATTAAGCATATTAAACAATTAGAATTAATTGTAGGAAATGAGAATGTTAAGTCAGATAAAGCACATTTAATTGCTTATTGTTACGATGCTACAAAAGAGAGATTTGAACCTGACGCAGTTGTGTTTCCAAAAGATAAGTATGAGATAAGCAAAATACTTAAGTATTGTAATGATAATAAAATTGTTATAGTACCAAGAGGTGCCGGAAGTGGATTTACTGGTGGAGCTTTACCAGCTTCAGGTGGAATTATTTTATCTCTTGAAAAACATATGAATAAACTTGTTGAGATTGATATGGATAATATGCTTGCAATTGTTCAGCCTGGACTTATTAATATGGATCTTCAAAGAGCTGTAGAAGAGGTGGGTTTATTTTATCCACCAGATCCAGCAAGTGAAAATTATTCAACTTTAGGTGGCAATGTATCTGAAAATGCAGGTGGTATGAGAGCTGCTAAATATGGTATTACAAAAGATTATGTGATGGCTATTGAAGCTGTATTACCAAATGGTGACATTATAAAAGCAGGTAAAAAAACTATTA
>CAZWLA010000074.1:0-4332 GCA_964633845.1 uncultured Arcobacteraceae bacterium
TTTTTCGATTAAAGATATTGACAAAAAAGACTTAATGAAAGAAATGGGCACCTAAAAACTCAAATAAACTTAGCTAATATAAGGGTTTAAAAAGGATTATTTACAATAAATGTAACTCTAAAAGTATTATAAAAAAAGGTAAAAGACGAAATATTCAAAGATATATCACAATGAGACCAAAGTTAGAAGCTGTGTCCTACAAAATCTTCTTTAAAATATCAAAGATATTAAATATAGATATATGTGAAATTTTTAGGAAATAAAATAGCTTTATCTAAAGACAACTAATCTCTTTTAATAAAGATTGTCTAAACTGATCTAATGGGCTTCTAATACTATAGTAAGCCCACCTACCTCTTCTATCTACTTTTAGGAATCCTGCTTCTTTTAAAATTTTTAAATGTCTTGAGACTCTTGATTGAATCATATCAAATTGCTCTTCAATATCACAAACACACACCTCATCTTTACTATTTATAAAGTTTAATATTTGAATTCGTGTTTTATCATTTACCGAAGCAATTGTCTTTAAAAAAATATCCATCTATTTTAAAAAATCTACAATCTCTTGTGGATTTAATAACTTTCCCGTTGATTTTACTGTACCATCTACAACTAATCCTGGTGTACTCATCACACCATATTCCATGATTTTCATAGGATCTTCCACTTTTTCAACAGCATGGAAACCACCTATACTTTTTAATGCTTCTTTTACATTTGCCTCTAAGGCACTACACTTTGCACATCCTGTTCCTAAAACTTCTATTTTCATCTTCTTTTTTCTCCTATAAAATTAAGTTAAATATATATCCAATACATATAATACCAATACCAACTATTGTAAAAAATAATACAATTAGTTTTGTATCTAAAATTCTTTTTAATATCATAGCTTCTGGTAAACTAAGAGCAGTTACTGCCATCATAAACGATAAAGCAGTTCCCAAAAGCATACCTTTGGAAGTTAATACTTCAACTAGTGGCATCACTCCAGCAGCATTTGAGTACATAGGTATTCCCATAAGTACTGCAAGTGGTACTGCAAAAATATTATTAGCTCCTGCATAAAGTGCAATAAAATCAGCAGGGATATATCCATGAATAAATGCGCCTACTCCTACTCCAATAAGTACATATAGGTAGATTTTTTTAAATATATCTTGAGTATAGTCCCAAGCTTCTTTTACTCTATCTTGAATAGTTAACTTAATTTGTACCTCTTTAAGCTCGCCTTCCATTGGTTTTACATCCATTAAAATATACTTTTCCATTTTCATTCTACCAATGAAGTATCCACCAAGAATTGCTACAAGAAGTCCAAATCCAATATATATAGCCGTCACCTTCCAACCAAACAATCCAAAAAGCAATGCTATTGCTATTTCATTATTCAATGGTGCGGATATTAAAAATGAGAAAGTCACACCAATAGGAATTCTAGCTTGAATAAATCCTAAAAAAAGTGGAATGGCACTACAAGAACAAAATGGAGTTACTATTCCAAAAAGTGCAGCAAGTATATTTCCAGTAAATTCAGACTTTTTTTGTAAATATGCTCTTACATATTCTGTATTAAAATGTGTTCTTAAATATGAAACGACAAATATAATAGCAATAAGTAAAAACCATATTTTAATAGTATCATATATAAAAAAGTTTATTGTATCATTGATACGACCACTAAGTCCAAGTATATCAATAGTGAAATAATCGACACTCTCTTTCCACATTAGTTAAATACCTTTACAACCTCTGGTAAAAGTTTCTGCTCAATCTCATTATATGTATCAATAAATGCCTCAAAAGCTTTTCCATCTGGATCTTCAAAACCTACATGGATTACTTTTGTAACTTTTGGAAATACTGGACATGTTTCATTTGCATGATCACACACTGTTACTACTAAATCATAATCATTGTCAATTACTGTATCAATAGTCTTTGAATGATATTTTTCATCCCAAATACATTTTTGTTCTAAAAGCTTTTTCGCATTTGGATTTACTCTTCCGCTTGCTCTTACTCCTGAACTGTCCGAAGATATTCCAGCAAGTTTAGCATTGATCAACGCTTCGGCAACAATACTTCTACAAGAATTTCCTGTACATAATATTAATACTTTTTTATCCATATAGGTTTATCCTTAAATTTTTATTATTGAATTTTATCATATAAAACATTAATATATCAAGATATATTGATATATACTATAAAGAAAAAGGGAAGCTATCAAAACCTCCCTTTTAATAGAACCTAGAACATATCTGTTCTAAGCATAGCTCCATTAGATGCATTTGTAACTAATGCTCTATATTGTTTTAACCAAGAAGATTTAATATCTTTTTTTATTGGTGAGAAGTTTGCTTTTCTAAGTGCCACCTCTTCATCACTTAAATCTACAGATAAAATATACTGATCAACATCAATATGGATTGAATCTCCATCTTCAAGAAGTCCTATCATACCACCTTCAGCTGCTTCTGGTGAAACATGTCCAATAGATGCTCCTCTTGTAGCTCCAGAGAATCTTCCATCAGTAATAAGTGCAACAGTATCACCCATACCCATACCCATGATTAATGAAGTTGGTGCTAGCATCTCTTGCATACCTGGACCACCTTTTGGTCCTTCATATCTAATAACAACAACATTTCCATGAGTAACTTTACCATCAATAATACCAGCAATCGCTTCATCTTGAGAATTAAAACATACAGCTGTTCCTGTAAATACTCTCTCTCCTGTAATACCAGCAGTTTTAATTACAGCACCCTCTTGGGCTAAGTTTCCATAAAGTATCGCTAATCCACCAACTTCACTATAAGGGTTGTCAATAGTATGGATGATATTTGTATCTTTAATTGTAGCATTTGCAATTCTTTGCTTTAAAGTATCACCCATGATTGTAAGATTATCTATAAGAACACCCTTTTCACCACCTCTTTTATCCATCTCATGCATAACTGCATTTACACCGCCAGCTTTATCAATATCTTGCATATGTATAGTAGTTAAAGATGGTGATATTTTAGCAATATGTGAAACATTTTTAGAAATAGTATTAATATCTTCAAGGTTAAAATTAGCCTTTGTTTCTCTAGCAATTGCCAGCATATGAAGAACAGTATTAGATGATCCACCCATTGCCATATCAACAGCAAATGCATTTCTAACTGCATTTTCATTTAATATATTTGTCATATTATATTTTTGTTTTTCAGCCATTTCCATTTTTGCTACTTCACAAACTCTTCTTGCAGCTTTCCTATAAAGATCTTCTCTTTCTTTTGTAAGAGCTAAGATTGTTCCATTTCCAGGAAGTGCAATTCCCATAGCTTCCATAAGTGTATTCATAGAGTTTGCTGTAAACATACCAGAACAACTACCACCAGATGGACAAGCATTACACTCAATATCAGTAAGCTCAGCCTCTGTGATCTCACCAGCTTCATATTTCCCAACAGCTTCAAATGCAGTAGCTAAATCTATTGGAGTTCCATCTTTTGTATATCCTTTTGCCATTGGACCACCACTTACAAATACAGTAGGTACATCAACTCTAATTGCACCCATTATCATACCAGGTACAATTTTATCACAGTTTGGAATAGCAATCATCGCATCAAACTTATGTGCATTCATCACTGTTTCAATAGAATTTGCAATAATCTCTCTTGATGGAAGAGAAAAAAGCATACCATCATGACCCATAGCAATACCATCATCTACACCAATAGTATTAAATTCAAATGGCACACAACCAGCTTTTTTAATCTCATCTTTTATAATATCAGATACTTTATCTAAAAAGAAATGTCCTGGAATAACCTCAATAAAAGAGTTTGCTACACCAATAAATGGCTTATCAAAATCCTCGTCTTGTAGTCCTGTTGCTCTTAATAGCGATCTATGTGGAGCACGATTGTGTCCTTTTTTTACCTCATCACTTCTCATCATAATATATACCTTTTTTATTACTGTTGTAATTATCAAAATTTTCAAGATTATACAATATGTAAGCTTTACCTATAAAAATATATAAATTTCGTAATTTATAAAAATAATGCTTTACAAATCAATAATTTCTAGCTATAATTCCACTCTAATTTGAATGCGGGAGTAGCTCAGTTGGCTAGAGCCTCTGCCTTCCAAGCAGATTGTCGCCGGTTCGAGTCCGGTCTCCCGCTCCAAATTTAGAAGATACAAATAATACCTTTAATGAGAAATCATTATTAATACATGCGAGTGTGGCGGAATAGGTAGACGCGTTGGACTTAAAATCCAATTCCGGTTTCGGAGTGTCGGTTCAATTCCGACCATTCGCACCAT
>CAZWLA010000075.1:0-4291 GCA_964633845.1 uncultured Arcobacteraceae bacterium
TATTTTTGGGGTTTTCGTTAAATTGTGAACGGTAACACTGAATTGCCCGGATTTTTCCGCTCATTTCTTTTGAAACGTCAACAAGAAAAGAAAAAGGGAACTCCATTCTTAAATGACAGCAAAAATAATAAAATAAATAATATAAGGTTAGATATAACAATCAATTTAATAGATAAACTCCACAATTGAAATTTTCTATTATCTTCATTAACATATTCTGCAGTATATTTTGTAGTAGCTGTTTTCATAAAATCACCAGCAATCATAAGAAGTATGTTTAAAAAATTCTGTAATTGTCCAACTACTGCTATACCAGAAGGTCCAGAGTAAACTGCTATAACTTTAGTAATAATTAATCCACTAATAATTCGAATGACTTGAGCAGTTGCCGATAAAATTGATGTTTTGATTAAAGTCATAGTTCTTTTACCACTTTTGCAGGATTTCCTGAAGCTACTACATTATTTGGTATTGATTTACAAACTAAAGAGTTACTTCCTATCACGTTATTTTTTCCAATAACTACACCTTTTAATATTGTCACATTATTTCCAATAAATACATTATCTTCAATTATTACATCTTTCTTGATTATATTTTTTCCACCAAATCTATTCTCTGGGTTTAAATCATGAAAATCTGAGTCTAATATTTGTAAATTTGTTCCTATGAGACAATTACTACCTATGACTATTTTTTGTCCATCAGATATTATAGTTGCATTATTATTGATGTGACAGTTATTTCCTATTTCTATATAGCTTGTTTTTCTTCTAGCATTTAAATAACTATATTTGGAATAATAATCAGGAGAATATTTAACTCCAAAATTTACATTTTTACCAATTTTTATTATTCCTTCACCATTAGCCAAAACTGGTTGATTTTTTTTTGCATTAATTTTTATATTCGATAAAAATGAATAAAAAAATACTCTAGTTTTTTGAAAAAGAATTTCTATAATTTTTTCTTTTAATCGCCAAACCATTTTATTAAAATTCATTTATTACCTGAATAATATTTTCTGTATCTTCTAAGCTTTGGATACCACTAATGGGTAAACTTAAAACCTCTTCATGTATTTGTTCAGAAATTGGACACCTTTCATCTTCCCATTCTTTGTAAGCATGTTGTTTATGCGGTGGAATAGGATAATGTATAAGCGTTTGAATACCATTATATTTTAAATATTCTTGTAGCTTTTCTCTATTTTTAGTTCTTATAACAAATACATGCCATACATGATTATCATCCATTCTCACTGTAGGTAAAATCAATTTATCATTATTTATATTCTTAAGATAATAGTTTGCTATTTTCCTTCTATTTTCAATTTCATGATCTAGGTGTTGAAGCTTGATTCTTAGCATAGCAGCTTGTATTTCATCTAGTCTACTATTAGTACCTTTGTATATATTTTCATATTTTTTTGCACTTCCATAGTTTCCAAGTGCTTTTATTGTACTTGCTAGTTCTTCATCATTAGTAGTTACTGCCCCTCCATCCCCTAAAGCCCCTAGGTTTTTACCAGGATAAAAACTAAATCCACTGGCATCTCCTAGATTTCCACATCTTTTATCTTTATAATAAGCTCCATGCGACTGAGCTGAGTCTTCTATTACTTTAAGATTATATTTCTTTGCAATTTCATTTATCTCATCCATTTGGCAAGTTTGACCATATAAATGTACAGACATGATAGCTTTTGTTTTAGAAGTAATTTTGTCTTCTATTTTTGATGGATCTAATAAATAAGTATCTATATCTGGTTCTACTAGTACCGGTACAAGATTATTTTCTGAAATTGCTAAAATAGAAGCTATATATGTATTTGAAGGGACTATCACCTCATTACCATCTTGCATAATTCCCATCTCTTTATATGCTTTCAGTATTAGTACAAGTGCATCAAGTCCATTTGCTACGCCTATTACATATTTAGTACCGCAATACTGTGCAAATTCTTTTTCAAATTCTTTATGTTCATTACCTTGAATATACCATCCACTATCTATGACTCTTGTGCAAGCTTCTATAAGCTCATCTCTATATTGATTATTTATACCTTTTAAGTCTAAAAATGGAATCATTTTATAAATACCTCTTGTATTTTTCTTTTGTTATTTCATAATCAATTCTTTCAAAATTAAAAAAATAATCTAATTCATCTTCATCTACTATTTTTGCACCAAATCTTTGATGAAAAGCTATCACTTTATCATTTCCTTTTCGTACATCAAAGTGTGATTTTTCAAATCCTAATTTATAAAATCCAAACTCATATATTTGCAGTGCTGACTCTATTGCAGTAGTTTTTGGTGCATCTTCTTTGATAAGCCAACTTCCCCAGCAAAAAGATTCATCTTGAAAATCATACATTCTTACAAGTCCTAGTTTTTCTTCATCTTTTGACTCAATTACGAAATAAAATTCTTTTTTGTCTTCTTCTCTTAGTTTGTAGTTTTTTATCCACTCTTTTTGAGATTCAACAGTGCCACTAACTTTTGAAAGGTATTTTGTTTTATTTTGATTTTGTCTCATATTGTAAATAAACTCTGCATCTTCTATTTGAACCGTTCTCATATTTATATTTTTACCATAAATAATCATGCTGCCATTAGGCAAACATAACTATTTACCCCCCCATTTCACATTCACGACAAATCAAAGTTTCATCACATTTATTTCCACAATTACAAACATAACCTTTTTTACTTGCTGGATTTCCATACCAAAGTTCATTATTCATTATATCTTTTGTTACTACACTACCTGCACCTATCATTGCATATTCTCCAATAGTAACTCCACCTAATATAGTACTATTAGCACCAATAGAAGCAAATTTCTTTATTAAAGTTTTAAGAAATTTTTTTGGATATTGTTTACTTCTTGGTGTGAAATCATTAGTAAATGTTACATTTGGCCCAATAAATACATCATCTTCAATAGTTATACCATCCCAAACTTGAACACCACTTTTTATTGTTACATTATTTCCAATGACTACATCATTTTCAATAAGAACTTGTGCATTTATATTACAATTATTACCGATCTTTGCATCTTTTAGTACAATACAGAACTGCCATATATTTGTATTACTACCTATATTTATAGATTGTACATCAGATAATTTATGTAACATTACTTTACAACTTTCAAAAACTCATTATAATCTCTAATATAATCACTATCATCGTAAAAGTCATTTGCTAATACCATTAATACACAATCTTCACTAAAATCATGCATAGTTCCCCAGATAAGAGCATCTTGAAAAAGTCCTAAGTTTGGTTTATTTAAATTAAATGTTTCTTTTTCTTTTCCATTATCTAGTGTAACTTTACAGCTTCCATTTACTACTATTAAATATTGTTTAGTTTTATAATGAGAATGTTTACCTCTTGGTGTATTAGCTTGTGTTCCATAAATATAAAAAACTCTTTTCATATCAAATGGTATTTGATTATTTTCTTCAAGAGCAACTAATTGTCCTCTATTGTCACCTAATACTTTAAACTCGTCAATATTACTTATCATTATATTTCTCCAAGTACCATTCAATAGTCTTCACAATTCCACTATCAAAGTCCTCATCTGCTTTCCATCCAAGTTCATTTTCTAACTTACTAGCATCTATTGCATATCTTCTATCATGCCCTGCTCTATCTTCTACAAAAGTAATAAGTTCTTTGTATGAAGTACTTTTAGGAACTTTTGTGTCAAGTAGAGTACAAATAGCATCTACTATTTGTAGATTTGTTCTTTCATTTCTTCCACCTATATTATATACATTTGCTTCTTTACCTATGTGATAAACTAAGTCTATACCTTTACAATGATCAAGTACATACAGCCAATCTCTGATATTTTTACCATCACCATAAATAGGTATAGGTTCTCCATTTAGAGCTTTTCTTATAATAGTAGGTATTAATTTCTCATCATGTTGTTTTGGACCATAGTTATTTGAACAATTTGTAATCACTGTATTCATCCCATAAGTTTCTTGATAAGATCTAACTATCATATCGCTTGATGCTTTTGATGCACTATATGGAGAGTTTGGAGCATATGGTGTTTCTTCTGTAAATAAATCTGTTTCATTTAAAGTTCCATATACTTCATCTGTACTTATATGATGAAATCTACAGTTATTATATTGATCTTTGTATTGATGTGGTCTATCCATCCAGTATTTATAAGCTACATCTATTAGGGTAAATGTACCATTTACATTTGTTTCTACAAATACTCCTGGATTTTTGATTGAGTTATCTACATGAGA
>CAZWLA010000076.1:0-4251 GCA_964633845.1 uncultured Arcobacteraceae bacterium
AGCCTCTATACTCAAGCTCTTTTAGTCCATCTATTAGTATATCTTTTGTATTTTGTTTTCCTAGGTATCCTACTATTCCACACATATTATTTAATATCCTCTTTGTTTATATATTTATTATAAAACTTTTCACTTGTAATAAGTTGAATATCTTTACTTACAAAGTTTTTATCATTTGAGATAATTATATCACATTGTTGTGTCTTTGCCATGATATATTGTATTGTATCTTCTAGGTCTTGATATTGGCTATCTTCCATCATCAAAGTACACGTATCTTCAATCTCTTTATTTGAAAAATCTACCACTTTTAATGTTTGATTTATCACTCGAATATTATGTAATGCTTGTTGCTTGTCTATTTTTGAATTAATATAATATATCGTTGTAATTAAATCACAACTTGTAAACAATTGAATATTTTCATTTTTAATTAAATATTCATAAGTTAATTTACTAAACTCATAAAAAGATCTATCTCTATCAAATCTATCAATTAATATATTTGCATCTAGAAATACTTTCAAATCTCAGCACCCATTTGGGCTTTTATTGATTGAATACTTTTTCCAACCAATGATCCTGGTGGCATCTCAATAATAGAATCTAAAGCATCTAATTTTTTTTGCATCTCTTGCTCTTTATACTTCTCCTCTATCATATTCTTTATAATATTTGTTTGAGTAGTATTTTCTTTTTTTGCTAACTCTTCTAAATGTCTGGCAATCTCATCATCTAATAAAAAGTTTTTTCTTACAGTCATAATTTACTCCATACATATGTTTATGTATGTATTCTATCATACATATAATTAACAACAACTATGATTAATATATTTAACAGTATAATATACATATAAAATCTAAAAGGCATTATTATAAAAATAATTAACTTCATATCAGGAAAAGATCTTGGTGGTCCAAAACAGTCATTTATACTATACAGTGAAGCATTAGTTAATTTAGGCTTTGATGTAGTATCTATAGTAAGAGAAGGTGCTCCACTTGTGGATATTATGACAAATATGAAGCTTAAAGTGAAAGCAGTTGATTATATTAGATCTTCAAATAGTCTATTTAGAAGTGGGGCTATAGGGAAACTAAAAGCTGCCATGGAGCCTATTAACCCTGATATAGTTTTTGTACATAAGCAAGTAGATATAGCACTTGTGAGAGAAGCATTGGGTGAGAATGTAAAAATAATAGGTATTATCCACGGCTTCAATGCAAAAGATATAGAACCAGCAGATGAACTTATAGCTGTATCTAAAAAAGTTAAAGATTTTTTACTAAAAAGTGGATACAAAAAACCTATACATATAATTCCAAATATGGTTAAAGTTGCTACAACCCCAGAATATAGAGATCTTCCAGAGATACCACTCATAGGTGCTATGGGTATTTTTAGAAGAAAAAAAGGGTTCCATATGCTTATCAAAGCACTTGGAATACTTAAAAAACGTGGTGTTCAGTTTAAAGCTATAATTGCTGGTCGAGGACAACTATACTACTACTTAAAATACTTACAATTTATGAATGAATTAAACGAACACCTAGAGATAAGAGACTGGGTGACAAACGATGAACGAGATAGGTTTGTAGATAGTATAGATATATATTGTCTACCATCTAGGACAGAGTCCTTCGGTATGGTAGTAGTTGAAGCGATGGCAAGGATGAAAAGGGTAATAGCTACAAGATGTGGAGGCCCTGAAGAGATTATCACACATGGTAAAACAGGATATCTTGTAGAGAAACAAAATCCAGAAGCTATGGCAGATATGATAGAAGATTTAATATCAAAAAAGGTTAATTCAAATAAAGTACCTCAAAATGCATACAATTTCGTAATGAAAAACTATGAGATTGGGTGTGTTACAGATAAACTAAAGGCTATTATTGATAGCAAATAATCAACAATATTCACTATTTATCAATATACTTCTTTTTATATTTCCTTTATTTTCACTGCTTATTAAAGGCTGGATGGATTTAATATTATTTATCTTATTAGCTAGTGGAGTTGTACTATCTGTAAAAAATAAACAAAATCCACTAAGTATAAAAGAATTAAAACTATTTAATATATTAACTTTATCATATTTTAGTGTAATATTATTATCTATAATATTTTCAGGAAAAGCTTTGGAGCTTTTACATTATAGTTCTAGAGATATTTACTTTTTATTCGCACCATTTATAGCACTCGCAATATTTAAAGCAAAATTAGATTTAAACTATATAATAAATGGAGCAAAGGTTACACTTATTATCACTAGCATATATATTTTTTATCAATATTTTTATTTACATACTCCACGACCCAGTGGAGTTCTCAATGCAGATGTATTTGGAAATTTAACAGTCATTATCTTTTTCATTGCAACTATTAATATATTTAAAGAAGATAACAAAACTAAAATACTTACTATTATTACACTCTTCTTTGGAATATCCTCTATAGTATTATCTGGAACTAGAGGAGCATGGCTAAGCTTTATAATGATATTTATAATATTTTTATATCTTAATCGTATATATATACAAAAAAAAGCTATAGCCATAATGGCTAGTATGATACTAATATCAACTGTATTAATCTCACAATCTAGTATAATTAAAAATAGGGTAGAACTGGCGTACAACGAAACGAAAGAATACTTTACTTCTTCAAATCCTAAGCCATCATCTGTTGGCTTCAGATTGGAAATGTATAGAACAGCAATAAATAATAGTTTTAATCATCCTATCTTAGGGTATGGCTATAGAAATGGTTTTTTAAATGTAGAATTTGATACTAGTAGAAAGATTGGTAAATCATTAAAACGTCATAAATATAACCATTTTCATAATGCATATTTAACAAATCTTATAAATATGGGAATACTTGGTTTACTTGCACTATTGGCACTATTATTGATACCACTTAAAGTATTTATTGATCATAAAAATAAGACAATTTCAGAAATAGGGATATTACTAACGCTAGGTTATATATCATTTGGGCTCGTAAATATTTTATTTGGTGATGTATTTATGAATGCATTTTTTATACTATATTTAGCATTAATACTTCCAAACATATTACGATTAAAAAATTAAACTAAAACCCATATTGATCTAAATCTATATATCGTCTATTTGATTTAAAATAGATTGATAATTGTCTAAAGGCAAGTTGTACTTGAAATACAAGTCTTTTAATACGAAAACTAACCCCACCTTTATAATTATTTCTTGTACTAACTGTAGATTTTGACTCCTCTTCATAATGATTCTCAATTCCATATTTTTCACACTGGTCAAGTTGAACAATAAGTGCAGGTTCAACTTGATATGCTACTAAATCGTAACAATCTTTTATATGTGCATCTGCAATTGCGATGCCATTTTTTCTTTCATGTTCTAGTAGTTTTTGTGCACCACTTGGCCACAGTATATATCCTGCTGCTCCTGTTTTATCTAGGAATAATCTATACAATTTAAATCTATCATCTAAGTTTTTAGATGTTTTTGAAATATATTTTTTTCTACTACGTATCTCAAGATTTATAATATCAATCTCTTCTAATGGTTTAACACTATTAAGAATTCTAGGTATATTTACTGATAAAAGAGCATCGTCCTCTAAGATCAAAGCAGGTTCATTAGAGTCTATCACTTTTTGCCAAGCATTTCTATGTGAAAAGTAACAAGCAACTTCTGTCGTCTTCATCGGTCGTTGCCAATCATTGTGATGTTTATTATATAGTTCATCACTTATATCTTCAATAGACACGGCATCTAAAAATATATAATCCAAATTAATATTTTTAAATTGAGATTCTTGAAACTTTCTTCTTTTAGTTGCACTTTTTAGGCTTATAATATAAATATTCATCTTACCACCATCCAGTTCTCTCTCTAGTATGACGATCTTTAAATCTTTTATATACAGTTTCATTTACCTGTAGTCTATTAAATATCTCAAGTAAAATTTCACCGGCTACATTTATCTTAGAGATCTTGTTTAATCTCCATCTCATATTACGAAGGGTGTCATCTGTACCTACTGCAAATGCTGATGTACCATCAAATAAAGCTACTCTTTTGGTTTGTAATATCTCTTTTTGTTCATAATTATCTGAAACATCTAAAGTTTTAGTAAGAAATTTTTCTGTTTCGTGTAATTTGATTGTATTTATTAGACACGATGATGTAAAGGCTAATGCTTTTGTAATATCATTTTCTGAATAATCTGTAAAAGTATCTG
>CAZWLA010000077.1:0-3902 GCA_964633845.1 uncultured Arcobacteraceae bacterium
TCCTAATATTATAATTTAGGCTATGTTACTTAAATGAACTTTAAAATGTGGTTAAATATCTATACTAGTCTCCAAAGCAAGAATTAATAGCAATACCTTCTCTAAGCCCATCATCAAAGACTACTGAAGATTTTTTTTCTAAAATATCAAAGATCATTTGGTATATATTTACACCTGTAACTATATAATCTTGACGCCCAGTTCCCACTAACGCTTCAAGGTACTGAGATGTATTGCTTTTAAATATCTCTAAACAGTTTTCTAAATCTTTTAAATCAACATTCGTACCATTGATTTTATGTTTATCATATGTAGAATAATTCATACCAAGTTTTAGTGCTGCTATTGTTGTAGGTGTTCCAGCTGTAGATACAAAGTCAAACTCATTTAAATTAAGATTATAACTACTTACAAACTCTTTCATTTGATTTTTATAATCTTCTAGTACATCTAAAGAATTTTTAGTCTGGGAAAGTGTCACTATACCTACATCAAAACTTTTTTTATAAATTTTATAATTATCTTTGATAATAAGTTCAGTTGAGCCTCCACCAATATCTACTAATATAAACTTTTTATCATTTAATTTATGTCGTTTAAGTGCATATACAACGGCAAGAAGTGTAAGTCTAGCCTCTTCTACAGGTTCAATAATTTTAAAATCAACACCAGTTTCTTTTTTTATATACTTTATTACTTCTTTAGAATTAGTGGCTCGTCTCATAGCTGCAGTTGTTCTAGCAATAGCTTTATGTGGAGTGTAGTGAAGTTTTTGAATACTTTCATTTATGGCATTTATAATTCTATTGATTGCTTCTTTTGAAACTTTTCCAGTTTGTTCTAGTCCATCAGCAGTACCTACGGATGTTTCAAAGTCACCAATCCCTTTATGATTTTTACAATCATATATCAAAACTCTAAATGAGTTTGAACCAAGATCTATAGATGTAATATTTGCCATAGTATGATTTTATAGATGTGGAATTTTTATTTTAGAATTTAAAAGGTATCCAATAATTACCATTAGTCCCAATACGATATTTTCACTTGGTATTAATTCATAAATAAACCCTAACCAAACTAACCACAGCAATATTGCTCCAAGTGGAGTAGGTACTCCTACAAAATGCTTTGCTACTTCACCAGCATCAGCATCAATATTAAATTGAATTAATCTTCTTAAGCCTGAAATCACATAATATATAAATGCAAAAGCTACAAAAGCTGTATTTAAAAAGTGAATCTCTTTTCCATCAATCACTCCAAAGAAAATAAACATCACAGGTACTATCACAAATGATAAAAAGTCAGCAAATGAATCTAACTGAATACCAAATTCAGTTGATAGATTATATTTTCTAGCAATCTTTCCATCAAGTATATCAAAAGCACCTGCACACCATGCAAAAAGTGCAGCTCCTACAAACTCATCATGAGTTAAAAAATATATTGCAAGCACCCCACACGCAATATTTAAAAACGTAACTAAATTAGCTAAGTTAAAATGGTTATTTGGTGTAAATAAAAATGTCATATTAAACCCTTAATAAATTATTATTTGTAATATTATCTAATTTTGATAAATTTTAAACTAAACCACATTTTATTTTAACTAGCATATCACCTAACTATCTCATGTAATTTTTCCCATATCCTAACCATCGCCAAAGTATCAAGATGACAATAAGCCAATAAATCTTTTCGTATATCCTCTAATTTAGATTTATCTTTTAATAAATATAACTTTGCAAAAGTATCCATAGCATCACCACCATTTTGGATACTTCCTAGTTTTTTATAGTCAAGCTCATCATCATTTGGAAACATCGTTGGTAAAACAATTTTTATAGAATATTTACCATTAAATTTAGGATGATAGTAGTGCTTATATTGAAATGGATGTGCTAAGTCTATAAATCTATCATTTAAAGCTAGTAATTCATCACTCATATTAAGACACACTTCTGAAAGATTTTTTATTTGTGTAATTTCAAATGATTGATTAAATGCAATAATTGAGCCAGTTGGAGTAATATCTTTAAGCATCTGTTTTGATAACTCATCTCTTGGATCACTATTTTCATCTCCTAAAAACTCTTTATGTTCTAAAGTTCCATCTTCATGTAAAATATGTAATGAATACTGAAATGGTATCTGTGAATATGGGCGTTGATTATCAAATCTAGGTATTGCATTTTGAAATGTTTCAAAGTCAAAAAAGTTTATAGGGTATTCAATTGTGTCCAAAAACTCTTTTATTTTTAGTTTGTCAATTTTAATCTCTTGTGATTTATGGTATTGTATTTGAGTACGAGCATTCTTACCTAGGTTAAAATCATTTGGAATATCATCAATATTTAATATACCATTGTAGTAAAGTTTCCATTGTTTACCCATAGCATAAGATATATCAAATACTGAATTATTTTTAGGGATATGTTCCCAACAATGACCTCTGAAGTCACAAGTATTAGGATCACTACAATGTCCACCTATATCAATATCAGGTATATCATTTTTCAACATATCTTCCATCTCAATAAGTTGTGGTTCTACATGGTCTTGTTTTTCTAAAACTATATCTGTAATATCATCAATAGTAAATAACTCTTTTGTATTAAGTTTACCATCTCTTACATACTTGTTGTTTATATGAATTACAAAAGCTCGATTTAAATTTATAGCTTTTGAAATGGCATACCATTGAATAGCTGTATCATTTTTATGATACTCTTTTGTATAAGTAGATGCTTTTACTTCATAAATATCCCAAGCATCACCATTTTTAACTAATATATCAGCCATAGCAAATATACCATCTTCTTTGAATGTTGCTTCATATATCACTTCACAACCATTTGAAATGAATTCTTTAGTTTTAGTCATCATTCCATTGAAATTATTACTATCAAATTTTATCTCTATGCCATTTGGAAATAATTGACAAGCTAATTCCCCTACATCATATCTAGTATTAAAAAGTGATTGGGTTTGTTGGTCTGGTATATCTCTTAATTCAGGTTGATTTTTATATAACCATAGTGATTTGTTGCATTGTAAGCCACGGATGTATTGTGATTTAGATATGGTCATTTTTGTATTCCTAGTGTTAAAATATAATACTTTAAGTTTTTAGTGTTCTACATATTGGTCAATTGTTTTTCCATAAGTATCAATTGTTACAATTAGTCTCCCATTATTTTCTCTTCTTCTAACCATCAAGGATGTTGAATTCCAATTAATAAGTTCAATGGCAGAAATATTAAATCTTCCTGTTTTTAATCCTTCTTTCCAGTGTACATCTGCATTGTTAACTTTTGGTTGATATTGTACTTGTGTAATGATTCTTATTTCATGAATATTATTCTTATTTTCTGTTGAGTTTTTGTTATCATTAGAAGTCATAAAATACTTAAATACTCTAACAATATTTATAATAAACTCTTTAAATATGAATCTTTGATGTTCTTTTAAAGTTTTAAAGTATGAATAAATCATTAATGATAATAATATAGTTAAAAATATTAAATAAACAGTATAATACATATACAAATGAAATAATATAGGATTTAAGTAATATTCTTCATGCAAATAGTCAACTAAGTTTTCAGTATCAATTTTTGATAATTTTATTTCATTATGTTCAGTCAAAAATGAATAATTATATCCATGTGGTTGATTATGAAAAATTTCTCTTAAAGTTTCTTTAGAATAATATTGAATAGTTTCAATAAAATTTCTATGTATAAAATTTATCTTATCTCCCCGTAGACCATGACACTCTGAACAGTTTTGCTTGTAGACACTAAGACCATTTGCATTTAAACTACTTAATCCTATTACTAAAAAAAGATAATGCCCTGAAAAATTTGAACAATTTTTTGTGAAGATTTATTTCTCTA
>CAZWLA010000078.1:0-3740 GCA_964633845.1 uncultured Arcobacteraceae bacterium
AAACTAGGTGATAGTAGTAATTCTTTAGTAAATCAGATAATTAAAGATATTGGGGTAATGCTATGAGTAAAATGTTAATTGATGTAGGTAGTACATACTTTAAGACAAGTGCAAATGGAAATATAAATCATTATTTTAGAAATTTTGATATACCAATTTTTAGTGATTTAAAAATAAAATGTTCAGATGACTTAAATAAGTTTGCAAAAGAAGATATATTAATTTGTAGTTCGGCAAACGGTGGATTAAGTACACTTATTATTGGTCTTAGTGAATCATTTTCTTTAAAATATGCGACAAATATTGCATATAATTCTGGTATCAATATTATAGATACTGTACTTTATAGAGATATTGAAAACTATGCAATTCCAAGTGAGACTATTGATATAGTAATAGTTGTAGGTGGGATAGATAGTGTAGAAAATATTTATGCTCAACCACTATTAGATTATTTATCAAAAATTAATTATGAAAATATAGCATATGTTGGTAGTGAATCAAGTAGAAAATTTATAGAAGATAATATTGAAAATATTAAGATTATGGGTAATATTATTGATAATAAACTTCATATGGTAGAAGATGAATTAAAAGAGTATTTAACACACCTTTATAATCAAGATATTATGGGTAAAGAGGATATTAAACATCTGTATGAATTAACAGCAAATCAAATATATTCAACTCCATATATTGTAAATCAGTCACTATCGTATATTAATACAATATTAGACAATGTAGATCCATTTATAGTAGTTGATATTGGTGGAGCTACAACTGATATTCATTATTCTAAAGAATTAGCCGATGATAATATTGTGACAGATAATGAATATGATAGACTTGTATTTAAAAAACTTGGTGTTTATAAATCTAGAGAGAGTTTAGTATTTAGTGCAAAAAATAATGAATTTGTATATGAATTACTTGCATATTTAAATACTACGGAAAATGAATTAGATAGAACTGGTGAAGGTAATGTAAAACTTCTAATGTCATTAGCGATATTTTTGGTACTATATAAAGTATCACATCATCATAAATCATACTTAAATTTAAAGCTAGCATCAATGAATAGTATTGTATTTACAGGTGGTATTACTAAAGTATTAGATGATAAAGAGATTGCTGATATTGTTTTATTTTTCTATAGTAAAATATTAATGATGGATACAATACCTGAGATTGTAATAGATAGGGATTATGCTATCTGGACACTAGGAATTAAAAATAATAGTATAGATTAGAAAGGAATAGATATGTCAGTTAATAGTATTAGAAACCTAATTGAAAGAGCTAATAGTTTATCAGCAGATAAGATTGCACTAATTGATAAAGATGTAAAGATTACATATAAAGAACTTTATGAAAAAGTAAATCAAATTGCTTTATATATTAGTGGTCTTGGATTAGCAAAAGGTAGTCGAGTAGGTATCTATTCGAATAAAGATTATCATAAAGTTATCTCTATTTTAGCAGTACTTTCTACAGATTATATATTTGTTCCTATTACAAGACTTCTTAAAGCTGAACAAGTTGAGCATATTGTTAAAGATTGTGATATTAAATGTATGATTACTGATGAGCAAAAATTAAAAGTGATTGAAGAGATAAATTTTGATGGTACAATTATTACTGTACAGTCTTGTAATAAAGATATAGTCTCTTTTGAAGAGATATATAAGTGCTATAGTAAAGAGTATAATTGTGATATAAAAGGTCATGATAATGCTGTGATCACTTACTATGACTTTGGTCTTGATGGGTTACCAAAAGGGGTGGTTATAACTCACAGAAACCTTATCGACTGTGCTAGAGTTGTAAATAGTTATCTTGATATTAATAAAGATGATGTGATATCTGGAGTATTATCTTTTAGCTTTGACTATGGATTAAACCAGATATTTTCTGCACTATATGCAAGAGCAACATTTGTAGTGCACACTATGACATTACCAACAGACTTTTTTACTCATTTAGTTAGAGATAATATAAGTGTATTACCATTAATGCCAATACATATTACACAAATGTTTGATGAAGACCCAAGAAGATTAGCTAAACCAGAACAATTATCAAATATACGTATTATCACATCTTCTGGAGGAAAAATTACAGATTCAATGTTAGCAAAAGTTGAAGAAAGATTTACATCCTCTAAATTTTATTATATGCATGGATTAAGTGAAGCATTTAGATCTACATACCTTGATCCTACACAGTTAAAAATAAGACCTACGTCTATAGGAAAAGCTATACCTGATGTAGATTTATATATTATAAATGAAGATGGATATGAGTGTAAACCAAGAGAGGTTGGAGAGCTTATCCATCGTGGGCTTGGTATATATAAAGGCTACTGGGGAAATAAAGATGAGACTGAAGAAAGATTTAAAAGTATAAAAATACTTGATAAAGTTATTGATCTTCCAGATAGTTTAACTGATGAAGTTGTAGTAGCTAGTGGTGATTTTGTATATGAAGACGAAGAAGGTTATATATATTTTATAGGTCGTCATGATGATATGATTAAGTCAAGTGGATATAGATTTAGTCCATTAGAAATTGAAAATGTAGTTTATAACAATTTTGATTCAATTTCTAAGTGTGCAGTATTTTCAATAGAAAATGAGCAGATTGAAGAAGAGGTAGTTCTTGTATATAGTTCTCTAGAAGAGATAGAGAAAAATGAGATTTTAATGGAACTTAAAAAGCATTTACCACTTTATATGCTACCAAAACAAATTATCTATAAATATAATATTCCTTTGAAAAGTAATAATAGAGATAATGTGGATAAAAAAGTGTTAAAAAGTGAGATTATGAAACTGTCTAAATAGTTTTATTTAATTATGATTAAAGTTTTATACTTAGAAGATGATTTAAATTTATCAAATACAATTGCTGAATTTTTAGAAGATAATAATTTTGATGTTACAGTAGTGTATAATTCAGAAGAAGCTTTAAATAAATTATATGACAATAATTTTGATATTTTAATTTTGGATGTAAATGTACCTGGACAGAATGGCTTTGAGCTACTAAAAGATTTAAGAGATGTTAATATCTCTACTCCTACGATTTTTACTACATCATTAAATAGTATAGATGATTTAGACATAGGCTATGAAAGTGGTGCTGATGATTATCTGAGAAAACCATTTGCTTTACATGAGTTACTTTTACGTATAAATGTATTGGTAAAACGAGTATATAACAATAAATCTAATGTTATAGATATAACTTCGAATATTTCATACAATATTAATACACAGGACTTATGTGTAAATAATAAAATAATAAGTATAAAACAAAAAGAATCTGAATTGTTAAAGCTCTTGATACAAAATAAAAATCAATGTGTTCTGTTTAAAATAATTTATGAAACAGTTTGGTCATATGATGAGGTAGCTAGTGAAACAAGCTTACGAACATATATAAAAAATTTAAGAAAAATACTTGGTAAAGATATGATTATTAGTATTAAAAAGCAAGGTTATAAGCTTGTGGTTTAATATACTACCAAAAAATAAGAGTGTTAGAAAAACAATATTAAATGTTGTATCAATTTATTTAGTTACTACAATATCATTAGTTTTAACACTTGGCTTTATATATATTAGTTCACAAAAAGATCAAATTCTTCAGTCCCAAAAACAAAAAATAGACTATCAAGCTAATGAAATTATAAGTAAATTTGAAAAATTGCATATAAATGCTAGGGATATTATTGTATA
>CAZWLA010000079.1:0-3404 GCA_964633845.1 uncultured Arcobacteraceae bacterium
TGTGGTTGATTTTCAAAAGAATACCTACCTTCTTTATCTGTATGATTACAGATGTTATCTCTACTAAATTGATCCATAAAAGCATATGGTCCATAATCTATAGTCACACCAATTGCTGATGTATTATCAGTATTTAGTACTCCATGCATAAATCCTACACTTTGCCATTTGGCAACTAATTTTGCACTACGATCTACAAGATCCATATAAAAATCTTTATATCTACTATCTTTACTTTTTAAATGCCTATAATCTTCATCTATTACAAAATCTATAAGCTTTTTAACTGCTTCTTTCCCACCATTATCATAAAAGTATTCAAAAGAGCCTACTCTTATCCAAGATTTTGAAGCACGAAGCACTATTGATCCTCTTTCATTTTTATATTCTCTATATACTGGATGATTTGATGATATAATTGCAAGAGCTCTAGTAGTGGGAATATCTAATCCATGCATAGCTTCACTCATAAGATATTCTCGTATAGATGATCTTAATACTGCTCTACCATCACCCTGTCTTGAGTATTTAGTAAGACCTGCACCTTTTAGCTGTAGATGATAGTCTTTTATAGTTCCAATATTAATAGCTCTACCATCACCTAACTGTGGTACTTTATACCCAAATTGATGACCAGCATAAGCCATAGCAAATGGATTAGAACCATTTAATAATTGTTTACCATTTAATATATCTACAATACTATCATTATTAAGATCCAACTCTAGTTCAGATAGCAAATTTGCATTAATATCAACTAACTTTGCCGAACTTAAGGGATTGATTTTTTCTAAATTATAATATGTAGTATTAAAACTATCAATATAGGGATTTGTAACTTTTATATTTTTCATATAATAATTTTAACTAGTAAAGATAATGTATAGATTAAATATCTAGTATAAATGTTATTTAAAAGTAGTTTGGAGGGGTGTTTAAAATATATAGATGGTCAATAGAAAAGCTCTATTGACCTAAACAACTATAAAGCTGTAACGTTTTTAGCTTCTGGACCTTTTTGACCTTCACCAATTTCAAATGATACTGCTTGACCATCTGCCAATTCAACTCTTCCACCATTTGGATTGTTAACTTGTCTGAAATGTACAAATAAATCTTTTCCACCATCTTCTTGTTGGATAAAACCAAAACCTTTTTCGCTATTGAACCATTTAACTGTTCCGTTTACTAATGCTGACATTGTAATTCCTTATAAATATTTCATGGATTCTATCTAAATTTACCTAAATAGTTATACCCTAGGAACAAAATACATTACAGTTTCATAAATACTTTCCATATAGTGTCGTAAATATACATTATAATCATCTCTAATATTAAATACTAGCTTTGGTACATTATACCAGTCTTGTGCCTTATGATAGATACAAATAGCTAATACAGGGTGGTATTTTTTAATAGTTTTACTTGCTCCTGCAATAGCATCTTGCTCAGCACCTTCTATATCAAGTTTTATAAAATCTATTTTATCATCTATTAAATTATCAATAGTATCAATATTATTTGCTTGATAGTTATGGTTACAATTATTTTGGTCTAAATTTTTATCATCTTTCAATACTTTACTCGCACCTAAACCACAGTTTATAAACTCTATATTTTTTCTATTTTTAAAATCTCTTTTTGCTATATTTATATGTAAGGTATTTGGTTCTATTAAATATATTTTTTCATAATTAGAATAGTTTTTTATGATGTTTGGTAAAGTATCTCCAACATATCCACCACCATCTACAAATCTAATATTATCAAATTTTGGTAAGTACTCTAAATCAAAATATTGTCCATTGTGATTATTTGTAAAACCACTCATAAACTCTAAATCATATGTCATTTTAAAATTTAATACTTTTATAAATATCTCTTTTGATTTTTCATCTGCTAATAATTCGTAAGTCTTTTTATACTCTTTTTCATTTTTTTTAAAATCATCTTCAAAATCACCCATAAACATAGGCTGTGGTAAATCTAAGTTTGAATATCTTAAAAAACTAAAATAATTAAAATTAACATATCCCATACTATCTAAAGTATTTCTAACTTCCAAAGGACTACCTGAAGATGTAGATAGTATTATAGAATCTTTAGGAATTTCCTCTATTTTAAGTATAGATTTTTTTCGAGATGATTGCACTCTTGTAAAGTCATCTATAATTCCATCTATATCTATAAGTTTAGATATAGCTTTTGTATATTTATTTATACCTAGTATATATTTTTTAACATTTTTATCATGAATAAATTTTTCTGTTAAATCAAAATCTTTTTGATTTACATAGTCAAAACCTACTAAGTTCATTAATTTAACCTAGATACTTTAATACAGCAATAATAATATCATCATCATCTTTACTAGCACTTTTTACCATATCTTTTTTGCTATCTTCATATGTAAATGATATATTTTGCTCATAGTTGCTAATTGTAATGATATTTTTCATTACAGCTTTAATCTTAATCATAATTAACTGTAAAAATTGCTTTGTATTTATATCAATCTTGCCAAATCTATCTTCAATCTCTTCTTCAATAGCATATACAGCTTCAATATCCTCACATTGACTAAGTCTTCTATAAAGCTCTAATCGTACTCTGTCTTCAGATATTAAATCACTAGATATATATGCAGATATCGCTAACTTTACATCTACTTGAGCTTTTTTTGCCTCTTTTTCACCACTTAGTGTAGCTAAAGCATCTTCAAGCATCTTAAGATATAGTGAATATCCTATTTGCTTAATATGTCCAGATTGAGCTTCCCCTATGATATTTCCACCACCACGAATCTCTAAATCTTGATATGCTAAAGCTTGTCCAGATCCTAAGTATGAATTTGATTCTAAGGCCATTAGTCTTTTGATAGCATCTTGTGTAATAGTATTTTTATTTTCAACTACAAAATAACAAAACCCCTCTTTATTACTTCGCCCTACTCGACCTCTTAGTTGATGTAGATCAGCAATCCCAAATCTATCAGCACCATCAATAATAATTGTATTTGCATTTGGTAAATGAAGTCCAGATTCTACAATAGATGTAGCTAGTAAAATATCAAAATCACCATTATGAAAACCATCTAGTATCTTTTCACTCTTTGCAGGTGCAATTTTTGAGTGAATTATTTCAATTTTTAAAGTTGGCAATATTTCTAAGAGATCAGATTTTTTTGCCTCTATTGACGCAATATTATTATGAACATAAAATAGCTGTCCGCCACGACGCTTTTCTCGTAAAATTATCTCTTTTATAGACTTCTCATCATATTCTTTCACATAAGTTCGTACACCAAGTCTTTCGCTAGGAGCTGTGGTAAGTCTTGACATACCTTTTATCTTTGACATAGCAAGATTTAAAGTCCTTGGAATAGGAGTAGCACTCATAGA
>CAZWLA010000080.1:0-3258 GCA_964633845.1 uncultured Arcobacteraceae bacterium
GTATTAATATTAATATTTTTCATAGCCAGATTATATCAAAGTTGTGGTTATTTTATATTAATAAATCCATCTTCTTCGGTGATCATAGTTCCATATATTTTAATTGGTCTTATATAGGTTATTTGTTTTTTATATCCTAAATAAAAAAGAAGATGCTGATATATGTCATTATGTGATTTAATAGTATCTAGTTTATTATCTAAATTTGTAGTATAGATATATGGTACATTGTATATTATTTTATCAAATCTATTATGACCATATTTTCCATTTTCTCCTATTTGCTCACTATGATCTGATGTAAAGATAAATATATATGGTTTTTTTGAATTAGATTTGATGTTGTCTATTAACTTTTCTAGTACTTGATTTGAATAGTTCATAGATTTTTTATATCTTGTTTTTATATCATCGAATCTATTACTATTTGGATAGTTTAAATATGGACTGTGTTGACCATTCATTTGAAGAACGATTAAGTTATTTTTATTTAAATCAATTTGATTAAGATGATCAAGTAGTTTGATATCATATTTATTTAATACTTTATAATTATCTATGCTATCTCTATAAATATAAGGCTTAATGTATTTAAATGACTTTTTAGATTGTGTACTTATAAATGATGTATGAAAGCTATTTTTTTTAGCTAATCTAAAAATATTATTTTCAAGATTTATTTTCGATGGTCTAATGGCACCATTTAGCAGTAGTGGTATTGATACATCTGTATTGGTTGCACCACTATATATTGTCCTATAATTATAATTTTCAAATATAGAATACTTAGTATCTGTGAACTCTTTTGCTCTCATACTTTCACCAATTACTAATATAATATTTATATCTTGTTTTCGAATTGGTTTTATATCTTCTTCTTTCTTTATGATAGGTTTTGCACTATTGTATAGTTTATGTGTATTATATAATTCATTTAAAAGCTGAAAACTAGCATCAGAAGGCTTACTAGTAAAAGTGATACTAAAAATTAAAAGTAATATCAAGAGTATTGAAGATATATTTGATTTTGGCAGTTTTAAAGTATATATAATGATAGTAAAAACTAATAATATTATGATTGGAACTAATAATATATTATATAGTGAAATAAATGTTTCAAATGTTTCTTCGATATGTGTAAAGAAAAGATAAATATCTATATATGTAATAGTAGTAGTAAAATATGCTATAAAACTAAATTGTATAAAATACAATAATTGCCAAGTATAGAGTAGCTGCTTATAATATTTTAATTTAGATAATAGCAGCACAAGTAGTAAAAGTGTTAAAAATTCAAAAATGTTTGGTATAAATATAAAGGATAAAAAAAGTGATACTATGAAATTTTGTAGATAGAATAGTATAGCTAATACAATATATTGCATTTTTAATAATCTACATAAATTCTAAATAGAGCGTAAAGATCCAAATCATTAAAGTCATAATCACACTAATCAAAACAATAGTTGCACCAGCATCTTTTGCATATTTTGCTAGCACATGGTATTCTTGAATATTAAGATCTACAACTCTTTCAATAGCACTATTTATTATCTCAGAAATAAGTGGAATAAAAAGTGAAATTGATAAAATGAATTTTGACTCTAGTGAGATGGGGAGTGTAAATGCAACAATATTAAATAATATAAAACAAAATATTTGTAGCTTCATTGAGGTTTCATTTTTAATAAGCTCCATTAAACCACTTAATGCATAGCTAGTATTTTTAAATAGGTTAAATTTTGGCTTATTTAATTTCATGCTATAGATCTACATCATCCCAAAATTCATTGAAATCCAAATTTGTCATTGCATTTTCATCTTCTAGATTTTTTTCAAGTAGTTTTTGTTGTTCATTATCAAAATATTGTTCCAAAGCTTCATTTAGTATAGTATTATAGTTTTTATTAAGTATTTCACTAAATGTTTGTAGGTTTTCTATAGTGTCACTTGAAAGTGAAAAGTTAATATTATTATTCATAGAGCAATTGTACAAAAAAAGATATAATATTACAAGATATTATTATAAAAGGACTTCATATGGCAAAAGTTGTGATTTTAAGTGGTGCAGGTGTGAGTGCTGAATCTGGTATTTCAACATTTAGGGATAGTGGTGGTTTATGGGACAATTATGATGTTAGTATAGTATGTAACCATGATAGCTTAGAAAAAAATGAACAACTTACACTAGAATTTTATGATAAAAGAAGAGCTGATATAGCAAATAAAGTACCAAATGATGCTCATCATGTTATTAAAGAATTAAAGCAAAAGTATCCAGATGATATTGCTGTTATCACTCAAAATGTTGATAATTTATTTGAAAAAGCTGGTATGAGTAATGATGAGGTTATTCATCTTCATGGATTTTTGCCAGAAGTTAGATGTGTAGATGAGTTTTGTGGAAGAATTTATAATATTGAATATGATTCAATTGATAGTTGCAAGGGTGGTATATGTGATGATTGTGGATCAAAACTTCGCCCTAATATAGTATTTTTTGGAGAAATGGCACCTTTATATGAAAAATTAAACAGTGAGCTAAATGATTGTGAGATGTTTATAGTCATTGGGACAAGTGGCAATGTAATTGGAGTAAATACTATTGCAAATTTTGTAGATAGATCGATATTAAATAATTTAGAACCAAGTGATGCTATTGAAGAAAATTTATTTGATAAAGTTATATACGATAAAGCAAGTGTGGCTATATATACAATTTTAGATGAGGTTGAGGAGTTTTTAACTTCTTAGATTAAAATTTACTAAGAAGATAAAGGTTGTCTCTTGCATACATGATTTATAATATTGGCAGTTGTTAAATTTCGATTTTACAGCAGAGAGTCTTACTTTTAAGGAGAAAGGCAAACTCATATGCAAAAGACAACTTTTATCTTCTCAATAGATATATTCCTCAAAAGAGGAATATACTAAAATTTATAAGTTAAAGTTGTACTTACTTGAGTCATATCTGACGAAGGATAAGCATCATTCTCATCTGCATCATTAAGTGTAAGCACTGCACCTAGATTAAGATTATCCGTAATATTATATCCTGCCCATACACAAAATTCATTCTTTTGATATTTTGGCCCATTTATTGCAGTACGATAGTCTGTTACACCGTATATAGCACTTAGACTAAGCCCTGAAATATTTTTTGAAACTGAAAGATATCGAGTGCTAGAATCAATAGCAATATATGGATATAGTTGATCTCCTTCTTCAAAAGGGTCAACATTTTCACCACCCTTATAA
>CAZWLA010000081.1:0-3257 GCA_964633845.1 uncultured Arcobacteraceae bacterium
TATCAAAATATTCACTATGCATATTATGCTCTTTGATATCTTGAACATCTACAGGTTTAAATGTACCTGCTCCCACATGAAGTGTAAGATAATTAATATCAAACTTTTTATTTAATTTTTCTAGAAGTTTTGGAGTGAAATGAAGTGATGCTGTAGGTGCTGCAACAGCACCATAATTTTTTGCAAATAGTGTTTGATAATCTTTCTCATCAGACTTCTCATCTTCTCTATTTATATATACAGGAAGTGGTATATGTCCTATCTCATTAAGAGTATCAACTAATTCTTGAAAATCAATATTGTTATTTGATTTAGTAAATTTAACTACCCTGCTTCCATCATGCTCTACTAACTCAATAACAGTTGCAATAAGTTCTTTATCAAAGTAGATCTTTGTGCCAGTATGCACCTTACCTTTTATATAAACACTATACAAATCATTAGCTAATGGTTTATTTAATAGCAATTCAACTTTACCACCAGTTTCTTTCTTGCCAAATACTCTTGCCTTGATAACTTTTGTATCATTTAAAAATATTGATGTATTTTGAGGAAGATAATTAATTATATTTTTAAATATATCATGAATTATAGTACTTGTTTCTCTATTGTATATCAGAAGTTTTGCATGATCTGCAGGTGATACTGGATGATTAGCTATGAGCTCATCTGGAAGTGTGAAATCATAGCTAGTAGTTTGTGTAGGGTCTAGAAAATTAATTTTCTTCCTCTTCGTCAGCCTCATCATAATCCTCTTCTTTATAAGGATTTATAGCTTTTGCAATCATAATTGATATACCATAAAGAATAATCAATGGTCCAGACATTAAGAACTGTGTTAATACATCTGGTGGTGTTAATAGTGCAGAAAGGATGAAGATTAAAACAATAGCATACTTAAAGAAGTCTTTTAGTGATTTATCCGTTACCATTCCAATAGTTGCAAGGAAGAAAGTAATTACAGGTAGCTCAAATGCTACTCCAAAACCAAATAGTAATTTTGTAAAAAATCCTACATATTTACCGATACTTGGCATTACATTTACAACTGTATTACCAAAGTTAATTAAGAAATCAAATCCGATAGGCACTACAATATAGTATGCAAAACTTGCTCCTATTAAAAACATCAATGTAGCAAAAAACACAAAAGGAACAATAAATTTCTTTTCATTAGCATAAAGTCCAGGAGATAAAAATAACCAAAACTGCCAAAATATTACAGGAAGTGATAAAATAAACCCACTAAAAAAAGCAACCTTAAGTGCTGTGAAGAATGTCTCTTGTACTTCAATTGCAACCATTGTAGTACCTTCAGGTAACACTGCATTTACAGGTACCATCATCCAGTTTAAAATAGGTTCATATACTGCAAAACAAGCAAAAAATGCTACAAAAATTACTGCTAAAGATATCGATAATCTTTTTCTTAAATCAGCAATATGAGGTTTTAACTCTTCAAACATTAAGCATCCTCATCTTCGGTATTATCTTTCTTTTTTCTATCTTTAAATGATACCTTAGATTTTTTCTTTGGTTTTTTTGTCTCTTCTTCATCTTCATCATCATCTTCGTCACCAAGAATTGAATCAAGTCCAGAATTTAAAGAGTCAGTTGAGTATGAAAGTTGTGCTTTTAGCTTATCAGCTTCACTTTTCATCTCACTAATATTTAATTCATTATCTAAAGTTGACTTAGCATCATCAATACCACTTTTAAACTTTTTCAACATCTTTGCCATATCAACCATAGCACTAGGTAGTTTTTCTGGTCCTAAAGCAATAATTGCAATAATTGCAATTAACATTATTTCCATAAATCCCATTCCAAACATATATCTTCCTGTAATTGTATATTCTTTATTTAAAGACACATGTTACCTAAATTTAGATAAAATTATTGCTATTATTTAAAGGATTTATTGATGAAATTAATTGTACTACTATTTGTTGGAGTTATTTTATATTTAATTGCAAGAGGATATAAAACAGAAGATTATAATAATATTAAGCTAGACCGTAAGCAAAAATTTGAAGGCAATATTGAAGATCATGAAGCAGGACTACTAGTAGGACTTATGGCAAAAGTTGCAAAGGCAGATGGGCAAGTATGTGAACTAGAAGCAGAAGTATTGAAGCATACATTTACAGATATATCATCTCATTTTGAAAACAGTGATGAAGTAAGAGAACAATTAAAAATAATTTATTCAAAAGAAAAAGAAAGTTTTGATAATACCATAGATATTGCTGCAAGATATTTAAAACTAACAAAGCGAGATTATTCTAAGAGATTAAAAGTTATGGAATATTTATTGAATCTTGCATTTATAGATGATGATTTTTCCAATACTGAGCTAATGATAACAGAAGATATAGCTAATGCCTTAGGTATTAAAAGAGCTGATTTTGAAAATATGATAAATCAATTTGAAATCTTCTATAAAAACAAAGCTGCATCACAAAAAACAACTATTGATGATGCATATAAAATATTAGGTGCAAATCAAGATGAAGATTTTGCATCCATAAAGAAAAAGTATAGAAAACTTGTAAGACAATATCATCCAGATATTGTTACTGGTCAAGGTGCAGATCAAACTACAATTGACCAGGCTAATACAAAGATTCAAGAGATAAATGAAGCATATGAAATAATTAAAGATAAGCTAGGTAAATAGTGGCTAACTTTTGTCAATCATATATAGTATGTCAATGCAATCAAGTTACACTTGGTGAAATTATACATGCTATAAAAAATAGAGGCGCAAATAGTATTGATGATCTAAAAAGATTAACAGATGCAGGAGCAACATGTGGGTGTTGTATATCTTTAGACAGTGATGTAAATGAAAAGAAGATGGATCTATATCTGTCTAATATATTAGATAAATTTAAAAAGAGTTAGTATGGAAGAATTATCAAAAGAAGATATTATAAAAGAATTGGATGAGTTATTGGGATACAAGACTGATTATAGTAGTTTTCTTCTAGATGACTTAATAGCTACAAGAGATGCATTGATTAAACAAAAAGATGATTTGCGTGAAGATATAAATAAGTGGTTTGATGAAGAACTATTTGAGAAGCTTACATAAAAAATAAGGATTATATAAAAAATGATAAATGAGAAACTAGAACTATTCTATGAAAAACTAGAAATATGTATCGATAAAGAAGAACTAATCAAACTTACATTATCTAAGAAAAAAGAAAAATTAGATGATTTAAAAAATATTATTGTAACTATTGTAAAGC
>CAZWLA010000082.1:0-3256 GCA_964633845.1 uncultured Arcobacteraceae bacterium
GCTTTACAATAGTTACAATAATATTTTTTAAATCATCTAATTTTTCTTTTTTCTTGGATAATGTAAGTTTAATTAATTCTTCTTTATCAATAAATATTGCTAATTTATCAAAGAAAAGTTCTAGTTTTTCATTAGTCATTTTAATATAATCCTTTTTTATGTAAGTTTCTCACATAGTTCTTCATCAAACCATTTATTTATATCTTCACGCAAATCATCTTTTTGTCTAATCAATGCATCTCTTGTAGCTATTAAGTCATCTAAAAGAAAACTACTGTAGTCAGTTTTGTATCCTAGTAATTCTTCCAATTCTTTAATGATATCTTCTCTTGATAATTCTTCCATATTAACTCTTTTTAAATTTATCTAGTATTTGAGATAGATACAGATCCATCTTCTTTTCATTTACATCATTGTTTGATGAAATACAGCACCCACATGTGTTTCCTGCATCTGTTAATCTTTTGATATCACTAATACTATTTGCACCTCTATCCTTTATAGCATGAATGATTTCACCAAGTATGACTTGATTACATTGACATACCATATGTGACTGGGAAAATTTAGCCACTATTTACCTAGCTTATCTTTAATGATTTCATATGCTTCATTTATCTCTTGAAGCTTTGTATTAGCTTGATCAATTGTACTTTGATCAGCACCTTGACCAGTAACAATATCTGGATGATATTGTCTTACAAGTTTTCTATACTTTTTCTTTATGGATGCAAAATCTTCATCTTGATTTGCACCTAATATTTTATATGCATCATCGATAGTTGTTTTTTCTGATTGGGCTCTATTTTTATAAAAGATTTCAAATTGATTTATCATATTCTCAAAATCAGCTCTTTTGATCTCTAAAGCATTAGCTATATCTTCTGTTATCATTAGTTCAGTATTAGAAAAATCACCATCAATAAATGCAAGATTTAATAAATATTCCATAACTTTTAATCGTTTAGAATAATCTCGTTTTGTTAGTTTTAAATATCTAGTAGCAATATCTATAGTATTATCAAAACTTTCTTTTTCTTTTGAATAAATTGTTTTTAATTGTTCTCTTACTTCATCACTGTTTTCAAAATGAGATGATATATCTGTAAATGTATGCTTTAATACTTCCGCTTCTAGCTCACATACTTGTCCATCAGCTTTTGCAACTTTTGCCATAAGCCCTACAAGTAATCCTGCTTCATGATCTTTGATATCACCTTCAAACTTTTGTTTAGTGTTTAGCTTAATATTATTATAGTCTTCTGTTTTATATCCTCTTGCTATCAAATATAAAACAACCCCAACAAATAGTAGTACAATTAATTTCATCAATAAATCCTTTAAGTAATAGCAGTAATTTTATCTAAATTTAGGTAACATGTGTCTTTAAATAAAGAATATACAATTACAGGAAGATATATGTTTGGAATGGGATTTATGGAAATAATGTTAATTGCAATTATTGCAATTATTGCTTTAGGACCAGAAAAACTACCTAGTGCTATGGTTGATATGGCAAAGATGTTGAAAAAGTTTAAAAGTGGTATTGATGATGCTAAGTCAACTTTAGATAATGAATTAAATATTAGTGAGATGAAAAGTGAAGCTGATAAGCTAAAAGCACAACTTTCATACTCAACTGACTCTTTAAATTCTGGACTTGATTCAATTCTTGGTGACGAAGATGATGATGAAGATGAAGAAGAGACAAAAAAACCAAAGAAAAAATCTAAGGTATCATTTAAAGATAGAAAAAAGAAAGATAATACCGAAGATGAGGATGCTTAATGTTTGAAGAGTTAAAACCTCATATTGCTGATTTAAGAAAAAGATTATCGATATCTTTAGCAGTAATTTTTGTAGCATTTTTTGCTTGTTTTGCAGTATATGAACCTATTTTAAACTGGATGATGGTACCTGTAAATGCAGTGTTACCTGAAGGTACTACAATGGTTGCAATTGAAGTACAAGAGACATTCTTCACAGCACTTAAGGTTGCTTTTTTTAGTGGGTTTATTTTATCACTTCCTGTAATATTTTGGCAGTTTTGGTTATTTTTATCTCCTGGACTTTATGCTAATGAAAAGAAATTTATTGTTCCTTTTGTGTTTTTTGCTACATTGATGTTTTTAATAGGAGCAAGTTTTGCATACTATATTGTAGTACCTATTGGTTTTGATTTCTTAATTAATTTTGGTAATACAGTTGTAAATGTAATGCCAAGTATCGGTAAATATGTAGGATTCTTTACAAAATTACTATTTGGTTTTGGTGTAGCATTTGAGCTACCTGTAATTACATTCTTCCTTGCAACTATTGGAATGGTAACAGATAAATCACTAAAAGACTTCTTTAAGTATGCTATTGTTTTAATCTTTATCTTATCTGCACTATTAACACCACCAGATGTACTAACACAGTTCCTGATGTCTGGACCATTGATTATTCTTTATGGTATATCAATTATGATTGCAAAAGCTATAAATCCTTATAAAGAAGAGGATTATGATGAGGCTGACGAAGAGGAAGAAAATTAATTTTCTAGACCCTACACAAACTACTAGCTATGATTTTACACTTCCAGATGAACTCATAGCTAATCATCCAGTATCACCTGCAGATCATGCAAAACTTCTAATATACAATAGAAAAACAAATACTATAACTCATGATATATTTAAAAATATAATTGAGTATCTACCAAAAAATACATCAATATTTTTAAATGATACAAAAGTTATCAAAGCAAGAGTATTTGGTAAAAAAGAGACTGGTGGTAAAGTTGAATTACTACTTAATAAACCATTAGCTAATGATTTGTATAGTGTTTATATAAAAGGTAAAGTACATATAGGAACTAAACTTTACTTTGATCAAGAACTTATAGCAACTGTTACTGATTTATTAGAGCATGATGGAAGTAGGGTAGTTAAATTTACTAAAGCAAATAATAATAATATAGACTTTCAAGAATTAGTTAATACTCTTAATGAGATAGGACATATACCACTTCCTGTGTATATAAATAGAGAAGATGAGAAGTCTGATGAGAAAGATTATCAAACACTCTTTGCAAAAAACTATGGTGCAGTTGCTGCACCTACAGCATCACTTCATTTCACTCCAGAACTTTTAAAAAAATTAAATAATAAATTTGATATTAATTATCTTACACTTCATGTAGGTGCTGGTACATTCAAGCCTGTAGATGTTCAAGATATCAAAGAGCATAATATGCATAGTGAATATTTTGATA
>CAZWLA010000083.1:0-3130 GCA_964633845.1 uncultured Arcobacteraceae bacterium
CTAAAAGTGATCAAGCTGTACAGAAAGAAGATCATAGTAGAATGAAAAATGCTGTGACAAATGGAGTATGCCAATCATCAAAAAGATTTTTTGATGCACAAATTGACATAGCATACATTTATAAAAGTGCAAAATCAAAAGTAAAATTATTTCAATTTGATATCAATAAGCAAACTTGTCTTGATCTATTTAAACAACAAAAGAAGTACTACTAATATATGTCTTTAAAAGAATTTTTTACTTATGGTGAAAAAGTTGATGGATATGATGTAAGAGTTATAAATGAAAGAGAAGCAAGAGCTGCTGCTGGAATACTTTTTGCTATTGGTCTACTAAGCCTTACCAGTGCTGTAATGCTAGGTCATGGTATCGTAACACGATATTTTATAGCATTTTTCACTTTAGATTTTGTCATAAGAGTAATCAATCCTAGCTACTCACCAAGTATGCTTCTTGGAAGATTTTTTGTACAAAATCAAACACCTGAATATGTAGGTGCCACACAAAAAAGATTTGCTTGGACATTGGGGCTAATATTAGCTCTACCAATGTTTTATCTATTAGTTATCAATTGGCAACCTAATCCAATCAAAGTATTTATATGTATTATATGCCTTGTTCTTCTTATCATGGAATCTGCATTTTCAATATGTTTAGGATGCAAAATATACGAATGGATTATGCCAAATAAATCTAAACACTGTCCAGGTGGAGTATGTGAAATAAAGACTAAAGATAAAATTCAAACATTTAATACAGCACAAAAGATTATTGCAACTTTAACTGCACTTATGATCATAATAGGTGGCTATGCATATATGTTTAAACTTGAAAACAAAACACCTATTGGTAATTTTGTATCAAATATAATGATGAGCCAAGAAGAACTAAAACAAAAAGAAGATCAAAAGTATTTAAAAGAGCTTGAAGAGTTTGATCAAGATGATGAAGACTTTTAAATACTATTTATTTTATATCTATTTTTGTGCTAGATGAACCACACATCGAGATATATGAAAATTTCTTGGATATTCATCAGACATAAAATAGTATCCATCAGCTTTCCATCCGTATCTAGATTTATCAATTAAAACACTACGTCCCAATGTCAAATCCCCTTTGTTATCACATACTATAACTTTTCCATTTTCAAATTCTTGCTTTACTAATTTCATTCTATCTGTTGTTTGAGTATAGTGTAGAGTTATTACAATAACTAAAATGGTGAATACAATTGGAAAGGTTCTTTTTAAAGAACCCTTAGTATGTGAACGAGTGCTTGTAAATATTGTTACTGCTAACATAAATGCAGATACAGTTAATAAGCCACCCTCTAGTATCAAAAAATCTTTCATAAATTTCCTTTTAATATTTGTTTCACTCCAAAAGTGAAAGTGATGAACATTATAGTCTAATTTTATTAAAAACTATCATTAATATTTACTATAAACTTTTTATCCTCAAGCAATAAAACTGCTTCTATAAGTGGTGCTAGATTTACTAAAAATCGATAATATTCTTAATTACTATTTCTTTTAGATCTATTTTGTTTTACTAATTTATATACCTCATCAAATTTCATAATTTTTCCACCAAATCTTTTTTGAAATTTTTTAGCTGCTCTTTTATTACCAAATGCATATTTACTAACCCAACTCATAGTTGCAGGTTTTTTACTACCAACTACAAAATATGCTTTTTTTGAATCAATAAATTTTAAAGTACGATTATCTATAGCTCTAAAGTTTGTTAACTTTGCTCCATTTGCCAATGCATCTTCAACCACACATACAATAGAACAATACTGCTTATCATGACCCTCATGTGTTGCAGCATGACTTGTCCTATAAAACATTGGTAGATTCATACCACATATTGTACAAGATGTTTTATTCTTCCCATCTTGAAGTAATATTGCTTTCTCTAAAGGTACAGACCTATAGTTATTTTGTTGTGCATATATAGAAATTGACAATAGCAATATAGATAAAATTATTTTTTTCATATTCTCTCCTCTTTTAGTATGTAAAATTATATACTAATATAAATTATATTTAATCACCAAAGATAGATCTAGGTTATTAGAAAACACACCATTTGGTGTTTTTAATGGAAAACTATTTTTAATAGCATTTGCTACTGAGTTATGAAATATAGTTTTACCATCAATAATTTCATACGAAATCAAATCTCCACTTGGTGAAATTGTAAATTTAACTTTTACATCTCCTTGTATTTTTCGTCTAACTGCTCTTTTAGGATATGATTTATTTTTATTAATTGTATTTCTTATTTTATTAAAATATTCATTTTTTAATATTGATTGCTTCTCTAAAGCTTGAGTATCAACCTTTTTTACAAGTGACGATTTATTTTTTTTAATTTGTGTTTTTAGCTCTTTGGGAACTATCTTCTTTGACTTTTCAATTGGCTTTGCTTGTTCAATTTTCTTTGGTTCTGGCTTAGGCTTCTGTATTTTTTTAGGTTTTGGTTTTGGTTTCTTTATCTTTTTTGGCTTAGGCTTAATAATTGGCTTTGGTTTAGGCTTTGGTTTCTGTATTTTTGTTGGTTTTGGTTTAGGCTTTGGCTTTTCAATCTTCTTAGGCTTTGGTTTTGGTTTTTCTATCTTTTTTGGCTTAGGCTTAATAATTGGTTTTGCTTGAGCAATAACTGTAAACCTTACTGTCTCATCACTTTTTCTTACTGTAGATTTTATAACTTTTTGATTATTTAAAGAGTATATATAAGCAAATACTAAAGATATATAAATAAATGCTGCTATTAAAAAAGATAAAAAATATCTATTCATACTTCGTAATAATTCCTAAATTTTTATAGCCTTTCTGCTTTAATATATCTATAATATAAACAAAATTATCAAATTTACTATTTTTATCACAGTTAATACTAATGGCTGTATTAGTTTTATATTGCTTTAACTGTGATACGATATTTTCTTTAGATATATCTTGTTTATTAAAGAAAATTTCTCCATTTTCTTTGATAGTGATTGTAAGAGTTTTATTTTTTGTAAGTTTTGTAGAGCTTTTCCCTTCACTTAAATCTACAGGTATGATACCACTAGCTACAAATGTAGCAGTGGTAAGAACTATTACTAAAAGTACAAGCA
>CAZWLA010000084.1:0-3073 GCA_964633845.1 uncultured Arcobacteraceae bacterium
AAACCAAACTAAAGAAGAACAACAGTCACTAATTACCAGTAATCAGATAAACTATTTCTTCTTTAAAATATTGAGAAATCAATACTAAACTAAAAGATATACCTAAAAATATTATTGATATTTTTTTTAGCATGAGAGTGAATTGAGTGAAATTTTCTTTGTATTTTTTTGCCAAATACGGATAAATAGTTTGATTAGCTGGTTCAAATAAACCACCAATAGCTACAACTATTTTCTCAGCTATTGAATAATATCCCACTGCTGTGTTATTTGTAAATAAACCTAATAAAATTACATTTGTAGTTGTATATAAACTTACATAAATTCTTGATAAAAACACATGCCACCCATCAACTAAATAATATTTTAAAGTCTCAATTTTCTGAAAAACAAACTTAATTTCGAACTCTTTTTTTAACAAAACAAGAGACCAAATACCCGCTATTATAAATCCTATAGAAGTAAGAAGTGGAACTATCCAAAAATCACTCTGTTCTTGTATGAATACAAATATAGCAACTGTAAATATTGACTTAGCTAATATATTTAGATAAGTGATATACTTCATCCTCTCCATGCCTTGAAAAAACCAAACAGGGAAAAGAACTTGCCCTATAACAGTGCCAAATGTTAGAAAATATACTTCCCAATTCTGTGAAAACTTCTCAAAACTAAAAACTAAAATGGTCATAAGTATAAAACTAAAAATCATAAGTATAAATTTTATACTCATTATAGAGCTAAATATCTCTAGCACTTTGTCTTTATCATCTCTATGTATACTTATCTCTCTAGTAGCCGTTAGATTAAATCCGTAATCAGTAATTATATTAAAATAAGCTATCATAGCAGTAGCAAAAGCCAAAAGTCCAAAATACTCCACCCCTAAAACTCTTACTAAATATGGAAGCGTAAGAAGCGGTAGTATATAGTTTGCACCTTGAAGTACAGTAAGTGAAAAAAAGTTTGATAATAATCTTTTTTTATCTTCTGTGTTTGCTATATTTTTTATTTTGTTTAGCACGATTTATAAAACTCTCTATACCACTTTACAAACTCACCAATACCATCAGCTAAGTCTGTATCTGGTTTATAGTCAAAGTCATTTATCAATCCACTTACATCGGCATAAGTTGATTCTACATCTCCTGGTTGAATATCCATGAAGTTCTTATCTGCTTTTTTATCTAATGCTTTCTCTATGGTTTCTATGAAGGTTATTAGAGATACTGGAGCATTATTCCCTATGTTATATATTTTATAAGGCTTGGCTGAAGTCATGTGCCCAGCTTCTATAACTTTAATTATTCCATCTACTATATCATTTATGTATGTAAAGTCTCTTGACATCTTGCCATGGTTAAATACTTTTATAGGTCTATCATTTAGTATTGCATCTGTAAATAGCATTGGTGCCATATCTGGCCTCCCCCATGGTCCATAAACAGTGAAAAATCTTAATCCTGTAGTTTGTATGTTGTATAGGTGACTATATGTATGAGCCATAAGTTCATTTGACTTTTTTGTAGCTGCATATAGACTTACTGGGGTATCTGTTTGGTCTGTAGTTTTAAATGGTTGTTCTTTATTTAATCCATATACAGATGAACTAGATGCATAAGATAAGTTTGTAATATTATTATGTCTACACCCTTCAAGGATATTCATAAAACCTGTCACATTGCTATCTATATAGGCATGTGGATTTTCTAGTGAGTATCTTACTCCTGCTTGTGCAGCAAGGTTACATACTGCATCAAACTTTTCATCTTTAAAAAGTTTATAGATATTTTCAGTATCAGCTAAATCCATTTTTATAAATTTATGATTTTTATATTTTCTAGATTGAGTAAACCTACCACAATCTATATCCTCTTTTTCTATACCTAGTTCAGATAACCTTCCGTACTTTAAGTTTACATCATAATAGTCATTTATATTATCTAGACCAATTACAGTATCACCTCTATCAAGAAGTTTCTTTGCTAAGTGATATCCTATAAATCCTGCTGTTCCTGTTACAAGTATTTTCACTAATTATTCTCCAGTTTTTTCATATTTTCATCTTTTAAAAGTATATTCATTTGTTTGATTGCAACTTCATTAAGTTTTTGTAGTCTTTCTTTTTGATCTATGTTTTCATCTATAAAATGAGCGTTTAAAGATTCTAAATTGGCAAGACATACTAGCTGATTCACATCTGCGTAATCCCGTATATTACCTTTTAGTTCAGGATTCACTTCTTGCCATTGCTTTGCAGTCATTCCAAATAATGCTACATTAAGTATATCTGCTTCACTAGCATATACATAGCTTATTTGAGATGCTGATAATAGTTTTGGTATGATATTTTCTTTTATAGCATCTGTGTGGATTCTATAGTTTATTTTAGTAAGATTTCTTTTTATATCCCAACCTAACTGTTTTTGTTCATCTTCTTTTAGTCTTTGAAATTCTTTTATAAGATATATTTTAAATTCAGCACTAATCCACATTCCAAATTCAAATGCAATATCTTTATGAGCATAAGTACCCCCATATCTTCCTGCTTTAGCTACTAATCCTATGGCATTAGTTTTAGATGACCATTCCTTTGTACTCAGTTTATAACTATTAAGGCCAGCTTTTGATGTAATTGTGGCATATTCGCCATAATTAAAATTTGGATTATGTATTTTTTCCCAAATACCTAAATATTCTATTGTATTTCTATTCCTAAGCCAATCAGATATAAAAAAGTCTCCTTCTTTAGATTTAATCATATCAGTCAAAGAGATAAAATCTTCATTATCAACTTTTACAACTGTAATATCTTGATTTAAAACTTTTATCTTAGCCATATTAATTCTCTCTAAAAATATCTCTAGTAAATATTTTTTCTTCTACATCTAAGATATCATCATGTAATCTATTGGCTATGATAACATCTGATTGAGCTTTGAAAGAGTCTAAGTCATTTACTACTTGAGAATGGAAGAATTCATCTTCTTCGTATGTTGGTTCATGGATAATTACAGGTATACCTTTTGCTTTGATACGCTTCATGATACCTTGAATAGCGGATGCTCTAAAG
>CAZWLA010000085.1:0-3016 GCA_964633845.1 uncultured Arcobacteraceae bacterium
AGTAGTAAATGAAAATATCACCAAAACAAAAGCTAGTATTGAAGAGGATAATGATTTAATTGAAGAAGCAAAATCTACAATGGCTAGAGTAGAAGCAGGTTGGTATTCCGAAACAATTCAAGCCACTACATCAAATCCTACATTAGAAGACTTTAAAAATAGAGTTAATGCAATGATTAATGCTACAAAAGAACATTTTAATGACGTCAATGAAATATTAGAACAATACTCTGAATATAATTATAAAAGTGAGCTAAAACTTAATAATATTGAAAAAGGTGGAGTTTTTGAATTATTAGTAACGGATATCAATCTTTTAAGACAAGCTATTACAGATATGCTTATAGAAAACAAAAAGAATGGACTTATCTTAGATAACTATTCAGATAAATTAATTGAAAATGTAGAAATTCTAAATACATCAGCAAATGAACAGGCAGCATCATTAGAAGAGACAGCAGCAAGTATAGAAGAGATTACAAGTATTATTAAACAATCTAGCGATAAAGCAAATACAATGACAACATTAGCAGATGCTACAAAACAATCTGCATCTACAGGTAAAAATCTAGCAAACCAAACAGCAAATGCAATGGAAGAGATAAATACATCAACTACAGCAATCGCTAATGCAATTACTATCATTGATCAAATAGCCTTCCAAACAAATATTCTTTCACTTAATGCAGCTGTAGAAGCGGCAACAGCAGGAGAAGCAGGAAAAGGATTTGCAGTAGTTGCTGGAGAAGTAAGAAACCTAGCAGCAAGAAGTGCAGAGGCGGCTAATGAAATTAAAGCATTGGTAAAACAGGCTAAACAAAAAGCAGATGAAGGTAAATCTGTATCAGTTCAAATGATAGCAGGATATGAAGAACTAGATTCAAATATAGAACAAACAGCAGAATTAATTACAGATGTAGCATCTGCAGCGAGTGAACAATTATCAGGTATGAACCAAATAAATGATGCAGTAGCTCAATTAGATCAAACAACACAAGAAAATGCACAAGTAGCAAATAAAACAAATACTATTGCTATAAGTACAGATACTATCGCAAAAAAAGTTGTATCAAATGCTGATGCCAAAGAATTTAACGGCAAAGATAATATAGATATATCTAATGATATTAAAACATCGATAGTGTCATCAGTACCAAAAGTTGACCAAGCTACAGTAACAAAAGATACTAATAATGATGAGTGGGATAGCTTTTAATATAAAAAATCAATGTTTGTTTAAAGAAAAGAAAAGTTTTCATATACTTTAAACGGGAATAGACTAACATTTAAGTGGAGAGAGAAAATGAAAAATCTAACAATAAAAGCAAAGATACTTACACTAGTGATTGTATCTTTAGTTGTACTAGCTGGTGTACTAGCTACTATATCAATTTCAAATACAAAAAGTGCATTGATGCAAGAATCTTATGCAAAATTAACTACAGCAAATAATATTAAGAAAAAACAAATTGAACAGTTTTTTCACTTTAGAAAAGCTGACTTGAATGTATTATCATCAAGTACAGATGTAGTTGCTCTAACTAATGAGCTAATACAGGTTCATAAGAACTTAAAAGTAAAAGACACAGACAATTATCCTAGCAAATCAAAAGAAGCTACTGAAGTAATCAATAGATATGATGACTATTTTCAAAAGTATGCAAAAGAATATGGATACTATGATATTTTTGTGATGTGTTCTAAGCATGGACATGTAATGTATTCACAAGCTAGAGAATCTGATCTTGGAGAAAACTTATCAGTTGGACCTTTAAAAGATTCTGGACTTGGAAAACTATGGAAAAAAATTGTAGATACAAAGAAAACACAATTTGTAGATATGCAACCTTATGCACCATCTGCAGGTGCTCCTGCTATGTTTATGGGTAAACCTGTATTTGATCATAATGGAAATATAATTTCTATAATTGCAATTCAAATATCTGATAAAGCTATAAATAATATTATGCAATATAGAAATGATTTATATGGTTCATCACAAGAAGATTATCTTGTAGGTGAAGATACACTAATGAGATCTGATTCTTTTTTAGATCCTAAAAATCATAGTTTAAAAGCATCATTTGCAAATCCTAGCAAAGGTAGTGCAGATACAAAAGCTGTAAGAAATGCATTAAATGGAAAAACAAATACTGAAATTATTATTGATTATAATGGAAATCCAGTATTAAGTGCATATGACTATGTGAATATAGGTGATTTTAAATGGGCGATATTATCTGAAATTGATGAAGCAGAAGTGTTAATAGTACCTAATGAGCTTAGAAATACTATTGTAATCACTACATTAATTTTATTAACACTAATTATACTAATAGCACTGTATGGAATTAATACAGCCGTAATTAAACCACTGAATAATTTCCAAAGTGGATTATTAGGTTTCTTCAAATATTTAAATAGAGAAAATACAGATGTAACACTTCTAAATGATAGTTCAGATGATGAGATAGGTGTAATGGCTAAAGTTGTTAATGAGAATATCACTAAGACTAAAGCTGGAATAGAAGAAGATAGAAATATTATTGATAATACTATTGAAGTACTAGGTGAGTTTGAACAAGGTGATTTGGCTCAAAGAATTACATTAGATACTTCCAATCCAGCATTAGCAGAACTTAAAAATGTTCTAAATAATATGGGTACTAACCTAGAAACTAATATTGATAAAACATTAGATGTATTAGAAGAATACTCAAACTATAACTATATGAATAAAGTAGATACAAAAGGGATTAAAGAGCATCTATTAAAATTAGCAAATGGTGTAAATAGTTTAGGTGATGCAACAACACAAATGCTACTAGATAATAAAAAAGATGGACTTATCTTAGATAACTACTCAGATAGATTAATAACAAATGTTGAGATACTAAACACATCAGCAAATGAACAAGCTGCATCATTAGAAGAAACAGCAGCATCAATAGAAGAGATAACTTCTATTATTAAGCAATCTAGTGAAAAAGCAAATACAATGACAAGCCTAGCAGAT
>CAZWLA010000086.1:0-2934 GCA_964633845.1 uncultured Arcobacteraceae bacterium
TTGGAAAAAAACCACTAAATGAAAAGGCTTTAAGACTTAGATATATAAGAGCTTTAGAAAAATTTGCTAAAAGAGCTATTAATCTATTAAAAGCCCCAGAAGATGAGTTTCATTTTGAAAAGTTCAAAAAAAAGATGCATGAAAACTTTGAAGCTGTAGAGAAAGTTGAAGCTGTAAGACTTGATAGTGGCTATATGTCAAAGCTTGAAGAGTATGTAAATCATATATTAGGTACTTTAGATAATCACTCAGAAGACTTTGAAGATGAAAAATCTATGTTGCTTAAAGAAGCAAATCTTTTGCATAAAGAGAAAAATAAAAATATTTATAAAAAAGATAAACATTCAAAGCATAAATTTAATGATGGGTATTAATAGCTAGATGTCAAATAAAAAAGTATTTACTCTTACAGGTGTAATTAAAAAAGTTTTATATACAAATGCTGAAAATGGATACTGTATAGCAGTACTTGAAAATGACCAAAAAATTTGTGGTAATTATTTTGATGCAGATATAAATAAACTAGTTGGTGTTGATCTTATTATGACTGGAGACTGGACTACGCATAAAAAGTATGGTTCTCAGTTTGAGTTTATCACACTGGAAGTTCAAGAAGCTGAATTATATTTTTTTCTTACTAAGATTGTAAAGGGTGTAGGTAAAGCTGTAGCAAAAACTTTACTTGATAAATTCTCAGAAGAGGAACTAATTGATATTTTGGATAATGATCCAAATAGACTATTAAAAGAAAAAGGTATCAAAGAAAAAAAATTATCAACGATTGTAAGCTCATGGCAAAAGTTTAAGCATATGAGAGAGCTTGGATCATACTTAGGAAAATATGGAGTATCAAGCAATCTTATCTCTAAAATATTTGAGATGTTTGGCGCTGTTGAAAATATGGTAGATAAAATAGAAGAAAATCCATATATTCTAACTAAGATTAAAGGGATTGGATTTAAGAAAGCTGATGAGATAGCTAAAGCAATAGGAATAGACCATAAAAGTCAATTTAGAATATCTGCATGTTTAAATTTTATACTTGATGAATATTGTAATTCCAATGGAAATAGTTCTATTGGTAAAGAGAAGATGTTTATGCTTCTTGATGATGCATTAGCATTTGAAAATGAAAATAGGCTATATGAAAACACTTTAAATGATATGATTCGTCATAGTGAGATTTTTAAAACCACACAACATAGATATGCACCTGGTATACTATATCATGCAGAAAAAAATATAATAGACTTCTTTGAAAAAAGACAAAAATCACCAAAACAACAGATTGTAAAAGATTTTGATAGCTATATCTCTGATAAAGAAAAAACTTTAGGTTTTACCCTTAGCCAAGAACAGAAAAAAGCGGTATCACTTATAAATGATGGCAATAATACTTTGATGCTTGTAGGTTATGCAGGTACAGGTAAATCTACATCTTCTAGGGCATTACTTGAGCTTTTAGAAGAGGTATATGGATATGATGAGATTCATTGTATAGCTTTAAGTGGTATCGCAAGCCAGAGAATTAGTGATACCACAGGATATAAAAGTAGTACAATTCAATCATTGCTACTTAGTGCTGCTGAGAAAGATTATTTAGATTACAAAGTAGTACTATTAGATGAGGCATCTATGGTAAATTCTATGATGTTTTATCAAGTAATCTCTAAGATTAAGGATGATACGGTATTTATCATAGTTGGTGATGATGGACAATTACCAGCAATAGGTGCAGGTGATATACTTGCAGATGCTATGAAGTATGAGTTGGCACCTGTATGTAAGCTTACAAAAATATATAGACAAAATGAAAACCAAGCAATAGCAACTATTGCAAATGAGATTAGATGTGGTCAAGTACCTAAATATAAAAAGTCTTATGATGATTTTAAATTTGAAGATGTATCAATTGATAATTATTATTCCACTAAAGCAACATCTAGTGCAAATGAATTATCAAATATTAGAGGCTCAAATACTGATAATATATTAAATTCGATACTAAATATCTCTAGTAATTATCTAAAAGATGCATATACACTAATAAAAGATAAGCAAATAGCAAAATTTCTTACTCTTTTTCAAGTAATTACTCCTATGAAAAGTGGTCTACTTGGTGTAGAAAATTTAAATATACAGCTTCAAAAATTATTTAACTCAAATAGGGGAGCTAGTGTAAAGACAAGACTTTATGAGTATAAATTAGCTGATAAAGTTATCCATATTAAAAATACAAATATGAAAGCACAAACTATGCAAATGTATAGAGATAATTCTATTGATTTTCTTGAAAAAAGAATCTTTAATGGTCAGCTAGGGATGATAATTAAGCTTGATTTTGAGGAATCAAAAGCTGTAATACTATATCCTAACGATGATACAGTTGTATTTTATGACTTTGATGAGCTACAAAATCTAATATCATTAGCATATTGTCTAACTATTCATAAAACTCAAGGTATGGAGTATGATACTGCACTAATTCCTATGACATTTTCTCATTTTATTATGCACAATACAAAGCTACTATATACAGCAATCACACGAGCAAAGAAGATGTGTTATGTAGTTGGTGAAGATGAGGCTTTTTCAACTGCTTGTAAGCGTATTGAGACAACTAAAAGGAGAACAGTAATGCAGGATTTATTAGGTAAGTAGAGGCTGTATTAAGAGCAAATTTGTTAAGATGTCATTTAAGGTACAACAGACAATAGCTTGAAAGTTTTCAAGAGGAAAGTCCGGGCTACAGTGAAGTATGGTTCCATTTAAAGAATGGCTAGCGTAAGCTAAGGGATAGTGCAACAGAAAGTAAACTGCCTTCATTTGAAGGTAAGGGTGAAACGGTGAAGTAAGAGCTCACCAGGTCTTTGAGTAATCATAGATGCTATGTAAACCCAACCAGTAGCAAGAAGAGAGTGGTAAAACTTCACA
>CAZWLA010000087.1:0-2743 GCA_964633845.1 uncultured Arcobacteraceae bacterium
GATGAGATAGCATTGCAAGATGCCCTTAAAGACTTTAAAATTGAAGATGATATAATAATTATAAATATTGTTGAGAACCTAAAATCAGATTCAATTGGTGAAAGAAAAACAAATAAAACAAACGATACTGATTTAGGCGGTGGAATTGTTGCACCAGTTACAAATGCAGAAATTACACCATATACTGGAGTACAAAGGCTTACAAATAAAGTAAATAGTGCTATAAATCTTGGCTTTAAGACAAAATCAGCGAATAGCTTTACAGGAAAAACAAGTGCCAAGCATGATGAAAAATTTACTGCAACTATCTCTGCAGTGATACAAGAAAGATATAAAAATGGAAACTATCTAGTATATGGTCAAAAAGAGATACTAATAGATGGCCAACTTCAGATTATGCAAATATCTGGTGTGATACGACCATATGATATTAAACTGCCAGACAACAGTGTATCATCATCAAAAATAGCAAATGCAAAGATTATGTATAAAAAACAAGGGGTAGAACACGACTCTACAGTCAAACCTTGGGGTACAAGTGTATTAGAAAATGTTTGGCCGTTTTAAGGATCTATTTTCACGAGACCTACTTATGGTCTTCGTGTTATTATGTGTATTATTAATTATTATAGTCCCTTTACCAAAGATGGTATTGGACTTTTTCTTAACTATATCATTAACTTTTTCAATGCTAGTACTTTTAATATCAATATATATTAAAAAACCATCTGATTTAACCACATTTCCTACACTGATCCTAATCTTAGCATTACTTAGGCTATCTCTAAATGTAGCAACTACAAGATCCATCTTAGCAGAGGGTCATAATGGTCCAGAAGCTGTAAGTTCAATTATTGCTTCATTTGGTGATTTTGTTGTTGGTGGAAATTTAATCATAGGTCTTGTAGTATTCACAATTTTAGTACTTATTAACTTTATGGTAATCACCAAAGGTGCAGGTAGAGTTGCAGAAGTTAGTGCAAGATTTTCACTTGATTCATTACCTGGTAAACAAATGGCAATTGATGCAGATCTAAATGCTGGATTTATCACAGATGAAGAAGCACGAAAGCAAAGAGATGCAGTAATCTCTGAAGCAAACTTCTATGGAGCTATGGATGGATCATCAAAGTTTGTTAAAGGTGATGCAGTAGCTGGTATAGTAATCACTATAGTAAATATCATCGCTGGACTTTTAATAGGTATTTTTCAACATAATCTTGATACAGCGACAAGTGCTGAAATATATACAATATTAACTATAGGTGATGGGCTAGTGGCACAGATGCCAGCTCTTGTATTATCTACTGCTACAGCTATTATCATCACTAGATCAAGTAGAGATGATGAAAACTTTGCAGTCCAATCTGTAAATCAACTTACAAATGAATATAAAGCCTTATCTATTGTAGGTCTAATAGTTATAGCATTTGGATTTTTACCAGGATTTCCAACAGGTATTTTAGTAGTAATAGGTTCTATTTTAGTACTACTTGGTTATATATTTTACAATATTGCAAATGAACAATTCAATGCATTAACTAACTTTTTTGCCCCAAAATCAACAAGTCAAAAAGACAAATCATCCCCTACTTCACCTAAGGCAAAAGCTCCTAGTGGACCATCGGAACAAGAACAAATAGATTCTATTATGAAAATGGAAGTTTTAGAATTAAAATTAGGCTTCCAACTACTTACACTAATTCAAGGTAACAATGAATTACTTGATAAAATTAGAGGTATTAGGAAATCAATTGCAAGTGAATTTGGTTTTATCATACCACAAATTAGGATTAAAGATGATATTGATCTTGAGGCAAACCAGTATAAAATATATCTCAAAAGAATTCCAATAGGTGAAGGTATTATTCAAACAAATCAACTACTTGCCATGGGTGGATTTGCAAATACAAACCTACCAGGTCAAAAAATCAAAGAACCAATATTTGGTCTAGATGCTATATGGATAGACCAATCTACTAAAGATGATGCTGTGATGAAAGGATTTACAGTCGTAGACCCTGCTACTATTATATCTACACATATAAGTGAACTAATCAAACAGTCTGTGGAAGATATTATCACAAGACAAGATATTGTAGATATTGTAGAAAAACTAAAAGTAGACTTCCCTACTGTAATTGAAGATGTACTAAAAAATACATCATATGGTACTATTTTAGGGGTATCAAAGTCACTTCTTCATGAAAAAATTCCTATTGTAGATATGCTTACAATTGTAGAAACAATAGCCGATATAAGTGAATATACTAAAAATACAGAGATAATATCTGAACATGTACGATCTAAACTATACAGACTAATTACTCAAAAATATAAAAATAGTGATGGTACATTAAAGGTAATTACATTAAAACCAGAAACAGAACAAGAGTTTTTATCTAAACTTCAAGAAGAGAATGGTATCACTCAAATACTTCTAACAATTTCACAAATCAATAACTTTGTAGAGCAAACAAATACATTGAAAGCACAAGTTCTAGAACGTGGTGTAGAGAAACTCGTACTAGTAGTAGATCCAAGCTTAAGAAAGAGATTAGCAGAGATTTATGATAAATTTGGAGTTGAGATGGCAGTATTATCTCATGCAGAGCTTGATTCTAGTGCCAACTTCTCTATTGAAGGGTCTATTGAAGCTTAACTTAAGTAATTCTTAACTATTATTAAGTATATTATTTTATAAAGGATACTTATGGAATCTGGTCTAAGAATGTTAAGTGAT
>CAZWLA010000088.1:0-2685 GCA_964633845.1 uncultured Arcobacteraceae bacterium
AGAGAGTGATAACTTTCATTATCTTATGGCAAATGATTTAGAAAAGTTATTAAATCAAAGAATTAAAGATGCAAAAGATGATATTAAATCAATTGCAAAAACTAATAATATCAAAAAAGTTAGAGCATCAAAATTACAAAATGAAGATAAAATAGCTAATCGACAGGAAAAAAATGAAGAATTAGGAAAAGCCAAAAATTCTGGTTTAAAATGGACACTTGAAGATAGAGTAAAAGTAAAAAGTATGTTTAAAAAGAATGTTGGCATTATACAAATAGCTAAGAAACTTGAACGAACAGCTGGAGCTATTTTAGGTGAATTATTAAAAAGTGAGGTGATAAACAAGGATAATCAGATAAAATTGTCACAAATGTTAAAAGAGGATCCACTAAATGCAAGTAAACAGAATATATCTTAATCAAAATAAACCTTTAGATTTTAAATTTGTACAAAATAGAGATGATTTTAGAGTAGATGAGATTGGTATAAGTAAATATACTAATCATGGAAAATTTGCTATTCTAAAAGTGAAAAAAAATAATCTTACAACTTGGGAAATGATTAAAGAATTTTCTCAACAATTAGGTATATCAGAAAATCAAATAGGGTATGCTGGTTTAAAAGATAAGCATGCTACTACTACACAGTATATTAGTATTCCCGCATCCATAGCACAAAATATAAATATATTTAAGGATAAAAATATTGAGATAGAAGAATTAAATTATAGTGATAAGCCAATACAAAAAGGTGATTTAGATGGTAATAAATTTACAATTAGGCTTCATAATATAGACCCAAATACTCTTCATATTTTATATCAAAATATCTCACATATTCAAAAGCATGGATTGGTAAATTATTTTGGATATCAAAGATTTGGTTTCGATGATAAGTATGATAAATCTCAAGCAGTAGCTTATGGTGAAGAATCTATAAAAGATAAAAAGTTAGAGCATATGATGGTATCTATATATCAAAGTTATATTTTTAATGATTGGTTGGCTGCTAGAGTGGCACAATCTAAGCAGAAAGATTTGAAAAAGCTAGAGATTTTGGATGGTGATATTTTTGATTATAAACAAAGAGATACAATCACAGGAATAATGCCTGGAAGTAAAACACCAAGAGCCAAAGGTGAAGCAGGAGAATTTGAAGCTAAATTTGATGATCCATTTGTAGTAGACTTTAAAGGCTATAGAAGAGTAGCATGGATCAAACCAAAAGATATTAAAAATAAATTTGATGCTACAAATAATACTATGATGTTAGAATTTATTCTTCCTAAAAGTTCTTATGCTACAGTATTTATAGAGGCAGTTGCTAATAAAAACTTTGGATATTAATCTTCTAGATTAATCCCAAGTGGTAACTTAGATTTAATATCATCAAATTGTTCTTTTGTAGCACTTAGTTTGAGATATATATTTTGACTAAAGTCTTTATTTATAATATTAATATTATTTTGATTTAGTAGATATTCTATTTGACCAAGCATGTTATAGTTAAGTTTACATACTTTAATATCTAACTTTTGATATTCTATAGTTGTAGACTTATCTAATACTTGATTAACAGCATCTCCATATGCTCGTACAAGACCACCAGTACCAAGTCTAATACCTCCAAAATATCTTACAATAATCACTGCACTATTTATAATATCAGAACCACGAAGTACAGAAAGTGATGGTTTTCCAGATGTACCCTTTGGCTCACCATCATCACTAGAGTTTTCAACTATTTGATCAAACTCATTTAGATATCTATATGCATATACAAAATGTCTACCCTTTGGATGTTCATATTTTAGTCTTTGCATGATGATTTTAAATTGATCATATGGACAAATATGTGTGATAAATTTTGATTGTTTTATCTCCAGTGTTGAGCTAAACTCATTGTCAACAAATTTCAATTATAATACCTCCATGAGATTAGATCAATATTTAGTAAAAAACTATGATATTCAAAGCCGAAATAAAGCTAGTGAATTGATATTAGACCAAAAGATCAAAGTTAATGATCGTATTATAACAAAACCATCTTTTAAAGTTGAAGATGGTGCTAATATAGAGATTTTAGAAGATAAATTTTTTGTAAGTAGGGCAGCTTATAAATTAAAATATTTTTTAGATGAATGTGAGTGTAAGCTTCAAGACAATGTTGCGCTTGATATCGGCTCATCTACAGGTGGCTTTACTCAAATATTACTTGAAAATGGTGTACAAAGTGTAGATTGTGTAGATGTTGGCACTAATCAACTTCACGATAGGATTAAAGATGATCTAAGAATATCATGTTTTGAAAATACAGATATTAGAGATTTTAAATCTAATAAAAAATATGATGTAGTTACTTGTGATGTCTCCTTTATCTCAATACATAATATATTAGAAGATATAAATAGATTAGCATCTAATAAAATTATTATTCTTTTTAAGCCTCAGTTTGAGGTTGGGAAAGACGTAAAAAGAGACCGTGCTGGTGTAGTGAAAGATCAAAAAGCTATCCAAAAGGTACGAGATAAATTTATAAGTGAATCTATAAAGCTTGAATGGAGTTTAGTTTATTCAAGCTATAGTAAATTAGAAGGTAAGAGTGGTAACCTAGAAGAGTTATTCTTATTTAAGATATAGTTAGTATATTTTATATTGATATGATACAAAATATACTAAGCAAATA
>CAZWLA010000089.1:0-2662 GCA_964633845.1 uncultured Arcobacteraceae bacterium
GTTGCATGTAAGGTACTTGATTCAGTACTAGATAAAGATTAAAGTTTTTGCGAGAGCATTTAACAATTAAACAAAAATAAACAAGGGAAATAAAATGTCAATTAGACCAAATATAGAACAAATAAAACCAATGTCAAATGAGGAGCTTTTTAAAGTAGCTCCATCAATTTTTAGTGAAAATCCTATCAATGGAGTTTCAGATCGTTATGTATTCGTGCCAACATACGCGCTATTGGACACTTTTAGAGCCTCAGGCTATTATCCAATTTTAGCTGGGGAAAGTAAAGCAAGACTAGATGAAAATCAAGGTTATCAAAAACATATGGTGCAGTTTAGGAGCTTAGATAATATTCTAAGACCTAATGGAAAAGAGGAATATGCGGATATAGTATTGACCAACTCAAGTGACGCTAAAGCATCTTTTAAACTTACTTTAAGCTACTGGAGACTTGTATGTTCTAATATGCTCCATATCCCATCAAATGTACTATCTCATCACTCTATAATTCATTCTGGATTTAATATTGAAAAGGTACATAAAGCAATTGAAGAGATAACTTCATATATGCCAAAAGTTGAAAAGCAAATTGAAGCTTTCAAAGATATTGAATTAAATCCAATTGAGCAAAAATCTCTGGCTCGTGCAGGTATTGATATTCGATTTGATAAAGAAACACATGAAGTATCAACAGATGAGTTTTTAAAGATTCATAGGTCAGCTGATGAAAAACCAACATTGTGGAATGTTTATAATAGAGTTCAAGAAGCAATGATAAGAGGTGGTGTTAAAGGTAGAAATCGTTCTACTGGAAAATCATTCACTTCAAAAGCTATAAATGCTATAGATGCAAATATCAAATTGAATCAAGAACTATTTTCTACAGTTCAAACTATAGCAAGTCTAAAGATGCCAAGTTTACAAATGGCTGCATAGGAGTATATGATGAAAACAACACGATACAATTTTGAAAAAACGGTACAAGGTGCTACTGAGAATAACACTCAGTGGCTCAAAGATGAATTTAAAGCTATTTTAGAAGCAGACAAAGACTATACAAGAAAGGCTGATTATATTGGATTTTCGATTTTATCAATAGATGATAAAATAAGTGCAATCGATGAAGAGATATCAGAACTTCAAACTTTAAAGAAAAATCTAAAATCTGCTAAAGATGTAGTTTTAATTACAGGTGCCGAAGTTCTAAAAGATTATGGTATTGAGAAAATTGAGGGAGCTGGTATAAGCTCAATCAGTATCACTAAGCCTACAATTAAGCACAAAACTGTGATTACTCCAGTTGATAGTGAGCTTTTAATAAGTAGTGGCTTTTATAAAAAGGTTTTAGATTTGGATGCGGTAACCAATGCCTATGAATATCAAAACTATACTGATCTAATAGAAAAAGCTTGCAAGATTGACAAAGTCACTACAACAACCAAAGAAAAACTTCGTGTTAACAAACATAGAAAATCAGCAAACAATTTATCTCTTGCAACAGAAGATATATTACAGCTAAAAGCATCATAGGAGGTTAATATGGAAAATTTACAAAAAGCGATAGATGAATTACGGGCATCACCAACAGTAAATATACATGGGAAACACTATACTCAGGTGTCTACACGTATAAATATCTTCAGAAAATATTTTGGAGATGCATCACTTGAAACTGAAATTACATATAGTGATGAATTTAGAGTAGTTATAAAAGCTGTAATTAGTATTGATAATAAAGTTATTGCAACTGGTTTTGCTGAAGAGCTTCGTAGCAATAATGACAATTCCATAAATAGTACTAGTATGATTGAGGTATGTGAAACAAGTGCTATTGGTCGAGCACTTGCCAATTTCGGTTTAGGTGGATCAGAATATGCAAGTTCCTATGAAGTTGCTAATGCAGTTGCACAACAACAATCATCTAGTAATCACTATCAAAATAAACAACAAAATCATTCACAGGCTAATTCAGTATCAAACAGTCAGTCGTATGATGTACTTTCAAATTTAGGATTGAATATTGTAACTCAAAATGATGGTACAGCTATAGTTACTGGAAATAATGCTTATGAATATAGGCAAATTATTAAGCAACATGGATTCAAGTGGACAGGTAAGCAATGGCAAAAAGCTAGTAATACTATGGCTGCATAGCAAGGTACTAATATGTCTCAACTAGAATGTATTGAAATGCTTAGAGAAGACTATCAAAAGATGTTACTAACTAAAAAAGAAACTGCAAAGGAGCTAAATATTAGTGAAGCCACTATTGATAGATTAAGGCAAACTGGTAAGATTAGCTCTAAGAAAGTTTTAGGTTCAGTGATGTTCTCACTTGATGAGATAGCTAGATTTATAGAAGAATCATAGTTAAAGAAAATATAGGAGTTACAATAACTTCTATATTTCTTTTCAATTTATATCAAAAATTAGCAATTTTTAAACCATTTGTTGTAAAAAAATGTTGTAAAATTTTGACAAACAAAAGAACAAATCCTTTATTTATGGGCTATAAAACTAGTGAACTTACTAATCCAATCAGTCCACCAAAGACTGCACCCCAAACTACTAGCCAACCAAGATGTTCTTTTATCATATCTTGAATAATTTGTTTTGTTAATTTAGGTGTAAGCTCATCTAGTCTTTGATTAACTACATCATTTA
>CAZWLA010000090.1:0-2211 GCA_964633845.1 uncultured Arcobacteraceae bacterium
ATCAAAGATGAATGCTTCTGTGACATCTTACTTAATACTTTTACGGTTTGCTTGGTAAGGAAAGTACTGCAGAGAATAAGAAAAGTAAATCTAAGCAAGATGAAAATTCTAAATCAGAAGAGTCAACAAGTGATTCTACTGCTGCAAAGTATTCTGCTAAATTTGAAGATATTATATTAAATATTACAAAAAATAATGGTAGAAATGCTATTATGAAGTTAGCTTTTACGATTAAAAGTAGTGAAGATGGTATTGAAACAAGAGCTACTGAGAATACTGCAGAAATTATGGATGCAGTGATCAGTATCATTAGCACAAAAACAGCTGAAGAGCTAAGAACACTAGGTGGTAAAGAGGTTCTAAAAGAGGAGCTTATTATATCTATAAATGATATACTAAATGCAGGTATTAATGAAGACAATGAAGATGATGTAGTACGAGATGGTGTTAAAAAATTATTTTTTGTAAACTTTGTAATAAAGTAGAAATATGATAATACAGGTACATAAGAAAGAGGACAATAAGCTAGCTAGGATAATTATATCTGTAGTTATTATTATTACAGTTTCTTTATACTATGTATATCATATAACATATAAAACACATGAAGACAATAAAGCTTTTGAGTTAAAAGTAGAAAATATTTCTAAAGAGAAAAAAAAGTCAAGAAGGATACAAAGACAGATACTAAATGAAGCAGAAAAAATAATTTATGTGGTAGGTGCAGATAATATAGACAAAATAAAATATACAAAAAATTATTTAAATATTTTCACAAAAAATAGTTTTACTACAGAACCACTTTTGGTAAGATATGGAACTATGGCTAAAATACAAAAATCTAATAATACTTGGTTAGTAAAACTAGATCTTCAAAAGCTTCTTATTTTAAAACAAGAGGAGAAATGATTATTCCATTTAAGTAGCTTCAGCTAACCTTTGTTCTATTTGATTTACCTCTTGCAAAGTTGAAAATATCGAAGCAAACATAAGTTGAAGTTGTTGTAATTTAATAGATGCCTCAGCTATATCAATACCAACTGTTTCATCCATTAGTTTATTAAGATTATGAATCTTAAACTCATTTTGTTCAAATACTCTTTCAAAAATAGCATTACTATTACCTAGGTTTGCATGTTGGATATTTAACTTTTCAAATACTTCACTACTTACCTTATCTAATGTACTACCAATTGATCTACCATTTGCATTAGCTTCTATCTCATTATTATCAATTGCTTCAATTGCTTGATCTAACTCATATAAAATTTTTGGTTGCAGTGGCTGTGGTTTTACACCTGTAACAGTAATATCATCAATACTCAGTGACGCACCTAAAGCCGTCAAACCAGATAAATCATATGATCCAGATACAAAAACAAATTTATAGTTTCCTTCATCAGGAATAGTTACACTATTTGTAGTATCAACTCCTAGCCCTCCCCTTTGATTTCCAGTTTCATTCATAATTATATGGGCTTCACCAGTATCTGTATTTACAACATATCCCATAACATCATATGCATCTTCACCAGGTTCGGCAGCCCAATTTACAGTTACAGTTGCACCTGCTGTTAGTTCAATTGATTCTTCACTTTCAATAAAGGGACCTCTAACTACACCATATGATTCACTACCGCCACTACTAGATAAAATTGCTTTTCCATTTTCAAACTTTGTTGTATATGTCATGGATCCAGTACTATCTGAACCTTTATTAGCACTGGGGTAAGTAGAATCATTTGGCATTGTATACCCTGCAATTGATGTAATACCAGCTTGAGCTGGTGTATTGCTTACAGTCCACCCTTCACTACCATTGCTAAAGTCATTATTGTTAAATTGAGGTGGAGCTGCATATGTAGATCCAGAAGGTACAATATCACCTTTATTTAAAATTGTTCTAGTTCCATTTTTATCATAAACTGATGTGCCATCTATAATTGCTTCACCTTTAGAGTTTATCACTTGATTACCACTTGAATCCACAAGTCCATCAAATATTTCCAATCCTGTAAGACCTTGACCTTTTGTAACACTTTTAGATATATCTTGTTCAAACTTCTTTACAGAACCATTATAAACTGTATCCGTATAGTCTCCATTTGCATCTTTTGTAGAACTAAATGGAGGATTACTTTTATCTGCACCAGCAAAAAGATACTCACCCATCACTTCTGTATTTGCCATATCTATAATAGAATTCTTATA
>CAZWLA010000090.1:2221-2617 GCA_964633845.1 uncultured Arcobacteraceae bacterium
GCTTCTTAACTCATTGGCAATAACATCTCTATTTACATCACTGGTAGTTGCATTATTTGCTAAAACCATTTTTGATTTAAAAGATGTTGTTATATCTTTCATTTCAGACATTATATGATCTGCAACCATATTTTGTGATTTTGAAAGAGTTAAAGATTGATTTATTTTACTATATATACCTAAACTATCTTCTAATTGTAACTTCTTTTCATATTCAGCGGAAGTTAACTCTTTTTTTTCTCCAGAAGCCATCTCGTGCGTTACTATCTCTAGTTGAGCATTGGCCTCTTTAATATATCCAGACATACTACTGCTAACATTCATAATAATACTCCTTACTAAATTTATAACTAATTATACACAGATATCTTTAAGCTAATATTAAACAAATTACAT
>CAZWLA010000091.1:0-2595 GCA_964633845.1 uncultured Arcobacteraceae bacterium
TAGAATTAATTCAATAAACTCTTCTAATTTACCAATTGAAAATGGTATTTTAATTGATGCTCCTAAAAGTTTTACTTCTGTAATTGATGCATTAAATTCATATGATGAACAATTAATAGAAGAAGAACACTTAATAATGGATGAAAATGATTCATTATTAAATATGATATATATTCTTTTTGCAATTATGGCTATTATTGGAATGGCTTCATTTATTATGGGATGGTTTATAAATAAATCTACTGTTCAAGCTGTAGATAATCTATCGTGTGGTATTAATTCATTCTTTGCACTATTAAATAGAACATTAACAGAGGTTAAACCTATTACTATTTTATCAAATGATGAAATTGGACAAAGTTCTCAAATTATAAATACAAAGATGGAAGAGTTGGCTGTAGGGTTTAGACAAGATGCTCTAGTAATCGATGAAGTAGCAGATGTTGTTACAAAAGCATCAAATGGTCTATACTCATATAGTGTAATTCAAAAAGCATCAAATCCTCAACTTGAAGAGTTAAGATTAAATATGAATCAAATGATCAATGTTACTAATAATAACTTAGGTCTAATTACAGATACACTAATACAGTTTGGTAATGCAAACTTTAAATCTACTGTTAATATTCAAGCTAGTGGAAATATAGGATCACTTACAAAAGGTACTAATGCACTTGGTGGATCTATATCAGAAATACTTGCTATGATTTCAAATACGGCTGATAGATTAAATATAGCATCGGATACATTATCAGCTACTGCTGAAGAGCTTAGTACAGCAGCGAATGAGCAAGCATCATCATTAGAAGAAACAGCAGCAAGTATTGAAGAGATTACATCTACTATACGAAGTACGGCAGATAAAGCTCATCAGATGAATGAAATTACATCTGATCTTAAAGATACAAGTACAAGAGGAAATAAACTTGCATCTGATACATCTGAAGCAATGGATGAGATTAATACAGCTACTAGTGAGATTGAACAAGCAATTACAATTATTGACCAAATTGCATTCCAAACAAATATCCTTTCTCTAAATGCAGCAGTAGAAGCAGCAACAGCAGGAGAAGCAGGAAAAGGATTTGCAGTCGTTGCTGGAGAAGTGCGAAACCTAGCAGCAAGATCAGCAGAAGCAGCAAATGAGATTAAAGCACTTGTAAGTAAAGCAAGTACAAGAGCAGAAGAAGGTAAAACTATTGCTGATGAGATGATGAGTGGGTATATTGAACTTAATGATAAAGTTGAAACTACAACATCTCTAGTAAAAGATGTTGAAAATGCCTCAAAAGAACAGATGACAGGTATAGATCAGATTAATGATGCAGTAACTCAGCTAGATCAAACTACTCAAGAAAATGCAGCAGCAGCACATGAAGTATCTACAAAAGCACATGAAGTAAGTGAGATTACGGATCAATTAGTAGCAGTAGTAGATAGAACAACATTTGATGAGTCAAAAAGACAATCAGTATGTGATGTAGAGCTTACATTTGATACTACAAAATTAAAGCTTGATCATATTGCTTTTAAAGAAGGTAACTTTAAAAAGATTGGAGAAGGTAACTCTTGGAGAGTAACAAATGAACATGAATGTAATTTAGGTAAATGGATAGATGCACATAAAAATGAATCTTATGCCTCATCTCCTGCTTGGCAAGAACTATTAAAAGTACATGCTCATGTACATAGTGGAGTACAAGATTATATAGATACAGATGCTAAAGATAAAGCAAACAAAGCTCTAATGGAAATTGCAAAAGATATTGAAGTAGATACTTCAAGTGTATTTGATCTGATAGATGAGTTAAAAGCTATTAAATGTAGAGAATTAAGAGCAAATGCACCTAAGCAAGTAGAACAAAAGGTAGAGCCTAAAAAACCAACGCTTAAGCCAATAGAATCCGTAAAGAAATCTATTCCACCAAAACCAATAGTTCAAAAAACTGATGATAATGATGATGAATGGGATAGCTTTTAAGGAATAGACTATGGCTATGCAAATAAATACAAAAGTAGCTCTTGATAAAGATAAATTAGACTACCTACTTTCACATGTAAATTGTGGAGTAGGTATTATCAATCAAGATGGTGACTTCTTGATGACAAATAAATATTTCTCTGATATGCTTGGATATACACTTGAAGAGATGCTAAATCAAAACTGTATAGATATGGCTCTTCCTCAATATCAAGAAGAAAATAGAAGAATCATGGAAGAGGTAAATCTAAATGGTGAGTTTGATGGACTTGAAAAAGAGTGCAGCACAAAAGATCATAAAACTATTTGGATAAGTATGAATATTATTAAAATAGATGATAATCAGTTCTTAATAATATCAAATGATATTACACTAGAAAAAGAACTAGAGAAAAAAGTTGAGCTTAGAACACTTGAATTAAAAGCATTGTTAAGTACTCTTGAGCTTATCATAAAAGATGATACTTGTGATAAAGATAAGTATAAAGAACTAATTACTAAACATACAAATAGTATAGAGATAGTTGAACCAGAGCTTTGGGTAAAGTAAAATAAATATTTATTTTACCCACCAAATCTACTAGATGACGATTTAGAGTTACTATTACTTCCAA
>CAZWLA010000092.1:0-2552 GCA_964633845.1 uncultured Arcobacteraceae bacterium
GATAAAGACTAGTAGTCTTTATCTTTTCTCATACTTCTTAGTTCTTTTTGTACAGATATATTTACTGTATCATCTGCTTCAAAATCTAAAGCATAATTTTTGTTATCATATTCAATACTGTTTAATACTACTTTTATAGCTTCAAGCCTAGCTTTATGCTTATCATCACTTCTTAATATATTCCATGGTGCAGATCTTGTATGAGTTCTTCTTAACATCTCATATTTTTTTTCACTAAATTCATCCCATAGATCTTGAGCTTGAAGATCAACTTCACTTAATTTCCATTGTCTCAATGGATCAGTTTGTCGTCTTTCAAATCTTCTTAACTGTTCAGCTTTTGATACGGAGAAATAAAGCTTAATCAAAATAGTATCTTGCCTTACTAAATCATGTTCAAAATTCACAACATCTTCCATAAATATTTCATGTTGTTCTGGTGTACAAAATCCAAATATAGGTTCAACCATAGCTCTATTGTACCAAGACCTATCAAATAGTACTACCTCTCCACCAGTTGGGAAATGCTCGATATATCTTTGAAAAAACCATTGGTGTTGCTGTGTTTCAGATGGCTTACCAAGTGCAACTACTCTGTAGTGACGAGAGTTCATAAATCTAGTCATTCTACGAATAGCACCACCTTTACCAGATGCGTCACGACCCTCAAATAGTACAATGATTTTCTTCTTTGTCTTTTCAAGATATTGTTGCAGCTTAATTAATTCAATTTGATATTGTTTCATCTGCTCATTATTATAAACTTTTTGTATTCCCTCTTGAAGCAATATAGGATTAACATTTTTATAGTCTCCTAGTAATTCTTTAATATGTTCAAATTCTAAATTATTTTGCTCATTAGTCGTATCTAAAAACTCTTTTTTAACTTTCTTTTGTTTTTTAGATACACGTTTTAATGGTGTTTTCAAGCTTTGCTTATATTCTTCCATCTTTTTATTAGCTCTTTCTAATGTTAAATTATCAACATTTTCATAACCTAAAACTTTTACATATCTTTTTTTGTTCAATTGAAATCTAGCTATGTACTTATGTCCAAATGTATTATGTGAAGCCTTTGATATAAAAAGGCCTTTATATTGTGTTGTTTCGAAGTCTGTTAAATTCATAATTGGATTATATCATATTATAGTTACAATAAAATTACACTATAATCCTCTATGGAAGAGAGCAATAGATTATTTAATAATATTAAACAGTTTTATATTTTTTTATTTGCGTTATTGATCATTTTCTTAGTTAATATATCATATGAATATTTTAAATTTTCAAAGTTCAATTCTTTAGAGATTAATAATACAACAGCAATAATTAAAAATATTTATCCAAAAAAAGATTACTTTGTCTTAAAACTTTCATCTACAGATTATGATTTCTATACATCAATATCTAATAATAAACAAAATCTACAAAAACTAGATATTGTTGATATAGACCTTGTTACTAAAAAAATTAACTTCGTAGAATACTTAAGAGGATTCTATACAAAATCAATTAATATAAATAAAATAGCTTCAAAAGATACAAAATTAAAAAACATATCTAACTATATATCATTACAACATCAAGATGAAAGAATATCTCAGCTTTTTAATGCACTCTTTCTAGCAATACCAATATCAAAAGAACTTAGAGATCATTGTATAGATTTTGGAGTATCACATCTAATAGCACTTAGCGGATTTCATCTTGGAGTATTGGCATTTATAGTATATTGGATATTCTATTTTCCATATTCTTATATACATCAAAAGTATTTCCCATACAGAAATAAAAAATATGATATTCTACTTTTAAGTAGTATATTTTTATTTTCATATTTAGTTTTTTTAGGTTTAATACCATCATTACTTAGAGCATTTGTAATGTATATATTTGCAATATTTTTATATAGAAATAATATCAAAATACTATCATATGAAACCCTACTTATTATACTATTTATAATAATTTCATTTTTACCAAAACTACTATTTTCAATATCACTATGGTTATCTATATTTGGTGTGTTTTATATATTTTTATTTTTACAATACTTTTCAAAGCTAAATAAAATAATACAATTCATAATATTTAATATATGGTTATTCTTGGCATTAAACCCTATAATCTATCAGTTATTTAATATAGGATCATATCATCAAATTTATTCAGCGCTATTTACTATTGGATTTTCTTTATTTTATCCTATAGAATTATTTTTACATATCATAAATCAGGGGCATATACTAGATCCCATAATTCAATCATGGCTAAATATTGAACCACAACTATTTAAAACTAATACATCAGCATACTTTACAGGATTTTATTTAATACTATCTCTATTATCAATCAAATTTAAAGAAAGTTTTTGGCTTTTAAACCTAAGTTTTGTAGGATTTTTTATATATATTTTTATTTAAGTTAACTTTAATTGACATAATATATTTTATTGGCTATAATTCCGCCAAGATGTCAAGGTAGCTCAGCTGGTTAGAGCGCTGGTCTCATAAGCCGGAGGTCGAGGGTTCAAGTCCCTCTCTTGACACCAT
>CAZWLA010000093.1:0-2543 GCA_964633845.1 uncultured Arcobacteraceae bacterium
TTCTATTATTAAGCAATCTAGTGAAAAAGCAAATACAATGACAAGCCTAGCAGATAATACAAAACAATCTGCAACAATAGGTAAAAATCTTGCAAACCAAACAGCAAATGCTATGGAAGAGATAAATACATCAACAGATGCAATTGCTGATGCTATTACAGTAATTGACCAAATAGCATTCCAAACAAATATTCTTTCTTTAAATGCAGCAGTAGAAGCAGCAACAGCAGGAGAAGCAGGAAAAGGATTCGCTGTAGTTGCAGGAGAGGTGCGAAATTTAGCAGCAAGATCTGCAGAGGCAGCAAATGAGATTAAAGCTCTTGTAGCAGATGCTACAGCTAAAGCTAATGAAGGTAAAACAATATCACAAGATATGATATCAGGATATGAAGAACTAGATTCAAATATTGAACAAACATCTGAACTTATATCTGATGTAGCATCTGCTGCAAATGAACAATTATCAGGTATGAATCAAATTAATGATGCAGTAGCTCAATTAGATCAAGCTACGCAAGAAAATTCAAGAATGGCTAGTGAGACAAATAGCATTGCAATTGATACAGATAAAATAGCTAAAAGGGTTGTATCAAGTGCAGATGAAAAAGAGTTTATAGGTAAAGATAATATTGATATATCTAATGATATTCAAACATCAAGTGTACAACCAAAGGCTAAAGTAAATATAAATAAAACACCTGAAATAAAGCCTATATCAAAATCAGAAGTATCTACAGATGACAATGAAGATTCTTGGGATAGCTTTTAAACAAACTAATAAATAAGGATACAAAATGAAAAAAATTACAAAACTAAGCTTAGCAGCTATAGTTGCTTTATCAATATCAACTTCTTCAGCACTAGCTTCTCAAACTGAAGTAAGTGCAAATGTAGCATTAACTACTGACTATATCTGGAGAGGTATGAGTCAAAATATTGAAGATGCAGCAATTCAAGGTGGATTTGATCTAGCAAATGGAAATTACTATGCAGGTACTTGGGCTTCAAATGTAAAATATGGAAATAGTACAATGGAATTAGACTATTATGTAGGATACTCAAATGAAGTATCTGGTATTGGGTATGATATTAGTTATTGTGCATTTACTTATCCAGGTGATACTTCTTTAAATTTTGAAGAAACTACACTTGCTTTAAGTAAGTCTATTAATGATATTGATTTTGGTATTGCTTATTCAAAGGGTATGGATGAAGCAACTGATAATATTGAATATTCAATATCTGCAATGGGTATTGATCTAGCTTATGGTGATTATGATGAATATGGTACATACTATACAGTATCACATACAAGAACATATGATAAGTTTGATGTAACTTTAGCATACTCAAGTGGTCTTGATGCAGATAAAGTTAATAATGCAGGAAATGATGAAGATTCTAAAGTTGTAGTGACTATTAGTTCATCTTTCTAAATTTGTACTTAACAATAAAGAAATTAGCTTAAAATGAAGCAATTAAGTCAAGAGGAAATAAAGCTAAAAAAAGCCCAAGCTAATAAAAAGTATTATGAAAAAATAAAGATAAATTATTAGCTAATGCTAGACAATATAAAAAAGACAATAAAGCTCAAATAAGTCAATACCATAAAGATTGGTCCAAAGAAAATAAAGATAAAAGATCTAAGATAAATAAAAGATATAGAGATAAAAATCCATATATCAAATGTGCGGATCGTATTAAGATATTAGATGAAAGAATACTAGAACTTAGAGGACTTCTTCAGATGTTTGAGGTTCTTTTGAATGATGATCACTATGATAAAGATAAATTTAAAAAGATTATTAAAAAGCATATTCATGATATCAAACTGGCAAATCCAGAGATTTGGGATTAACTAAAATAAATATTTAAAGAGAGAAAAGGATATATGGATTATAAAAAGCTTACTATACAAATTAGAGAACAATTCAATAATGAAGCTATATTAAATGCACAAAGTTCAATCGTTCTACTAACTAATGGAAAGCAAATCATTAGTATAAATGAATTATTTTTTAAAGAATTTGATTTTATTGATATAGATGATTTTACATCCAAACATAAATGTATATGTGAACTCTTTCTTAAAAAAAATTCTATACCTCACTTACAACCAATAATGGATGGTATAAATTGGATAGAATATATAAATCAAAATAAAAATATATCTTTTAAAGCATATATGAATAATAAAAATAAAAATGAAAGAATTTATGAAGTAAAGACAAGTAGTAAACTATTTGAAAATGAAGAAGTTAATATTGTAGTATTTAATGATATTACACTTTTACAACAACAATCTAATCAACTGCAAGTACAGTCTAAATTTAATTCTGTAGGGAAAATGATCTCTATGATAGCACATCAATGGAGACAACCACTTGCAAGAATATCTTCTTTTAATGCAAATACAAAACTCAAACAAAGTTTAGGAGTTCTTGAAAATAGTGATATAAATGAAATGTTGGAAAAACAAAATGAACAAATTCAATATATGAATACAATAATTAATGATTTCTCAACTTTATTTAAAGATACTA
>CAZWLA010000094.1:0-2528 GCA_964633845.1 uncultured Arcobacteraceae bacterium
CAAATATTAGTTTGTTACATTTGGTGACTTGACACAGAATTTAGAACGGTCTCAGGATAATAGTTCTGGGTTGATAAAATTATCAAAAGCTCTTTTAGTTACTGCTTTATAGTAGTTTTCTTCCCCTTTTCCTGTACGTACAAGTTCAAATGAATCTGGAAAGTATTCTTTTATAACATCAATAACCCTTCTAATAGTTTTAGCATCTACTGGTTTTCCAGAACTATTTAACCAAATATTATCTACATAAAGTTTTGCATCATCTTCAGCTTCTTGGATTAGACCATTTACACTAATCCTCTCACCTTGATTTGATGTCATTATATATTCCCTTTTTTATTTTCATAATTCTATTATATCATATGGACATATTTTGTCTTATATTAAATCGTCTCAATTTTAATATTAGGAGACACTAGTTTTAAATTAGTTTTCTTCTCCATATACAACTGATACCATTTTTGTAGTACTTCATTCTCTTCTTGAGATATAGGCTTATTATATTTTCCTAAAGCTTGTCTAATTTGATTGTCTTGAATCTCAACAGCAAACTTCATAGTATCACCTTTGAAAAATCCATAGATGATAGTATCACCTTTCTCTATCCAGTGCATATATGAAGCGATACAATTATGCATAATATCTCCCCAACCATACAGCATAGCACCAGTAAGTGGTAGTTTAATAGTATAGTCATCTAGTTTCATACACATATCTAAATTAAATTTACCGTATTTGATTATTTTATCTCTTAGTTTTGCATGTCTTATTTGAAGTGTCTTTTTTACAAATATATCATGTATCTCTATTGGAGTACATTTCACTTTCTCAAAGCTCTCTTTTTGTTCAGAGCTTAAATAATTAAAGTTATTAAGTGTATCTCTTAATATATATTCAGCAGAGTTTTGAAGCTTTTCAAAATATACTACTACTTGCTTTTGGGTATAGTTTTGTAGTAAAAATACAACAAACTTCTCAAAAGAATAGTAAGTATCTTTGTCTATTGTCATGAGAGGAAAAATTGTATGTAGTAACTTCATTAGGTGATTTGGATCTGTAAATAGTTTTGTAAAAATATAAATCAAACTTGGGTCAAATCTTTTATAGTGTTCAAATTGTTTTTCATAGTTGGAAAATATCGCTTTTCGTACCGATTTAGCTTTATGATTATTTGCTAAATATAATAAAGCTGATTCAATAGTATATTGCTCTTTTACATCTAATATATCTAGGTTTAGCCATCTCATAAACTCATGATCACTTAGATTTAAATGATTAGCAAAAAAATATATTGATGATGGTTTTGTAAGTAATCTTTTTTTATCCAAAAGTGGTTTTATATATTTTGCTATATCTTGAGTTTCGTTGACTAAGGCACTTAACTTTTTATCTAATGTAGGATATCTTGAAGGTGGTATCTCACTATATATCTCTTTATCTTCTTTATTAAGAGATTTTTGGTGAATTATTTTATCTTTGAAAAACACCTTTTTATTATTGTAGTCAATATTATGGGGTATTTTTATAATAGATGCAGCAACTACTTTATTATCAATAACTTGATAATCATATCTATACTCAAAAGCAATAGAAACTTTTTCTACTTTTCTTAAATATTCAAGATCATTCCACGATAGCTTTGTATCTAAAAAAATATGATTATCACACTTTACACAATGGTAATCTATAACTTCATCTCTTACTATAAATTCATTATGTCCACACTTACAAACATATACATCTACTTCATAGCCTGTATTTATATCATTAGCAGTAAAAAGATTGATATGGTTATAAAGATATGTAGTATATCTCCAAGATGGTTTAATAGTTTTCATATACTACTTTCTAAAATGGTGAATCATCACCATTAAATGGATCTATCTCTTCTATATTTTTATTCTTTGAATACTTTTGTCCATTAAATGGATCAAACTCTTGAGTCTTTATATTTGGTGTTTGAGCTTTATTTTCCTCAAGAGCTTGAGACTCCTCTTTAGTATCAAGCATCTTCATAGATTCTACTCTAAGTGAATGTTTACTTTTTTTAGAACCATCTTGTCCTGTCCATTGTTCAAGTACAAGCCTACCCTCAAGCATAACTTTTGAGCCTTTTTTTAGATACTGTTGTGCTACTTCTGCACTTCTTCCAAATATATTAAAGTCCAAAAAACAAACTTCATCTTTTTGTTCACCTGTTTGAGATTTATATTTATGACTTGTAGCAATAGCAGATTTTGCTATAGCTGTACCATTATTCATATATCTTGTCTCTATTGCTCTTGTGAGGTATCCTATTGTTATTACTTTATTGTACATATTATTTCTCCTTTTTATTTTCTTATACTATCTTTTAATATTCCCATATACTGTCTATATATGTAAAGAAAGGTATTTTTTTAAAGTACCTTCATCTTTTGCTATAGCAAAATGCCCTGCACTATGGACAAACTCCATAGAATTGTCTTGGACTAAAGCTTTTCCATGAAGTTCAAAAGACCCTAATCTTTTGGGTGGTACTTTTACCT